>JADFRJ010000092.1 GCA_022561355.1 Chloroflexota bacterium
GCCCGCCACCACCGGCGGCGCCGTGGGCCAGTTCACGTCGCTGGCGCTGGACGCCTCCGGCTTCCCCGTCGTCAGCTACTACGACGGTACGAACCAGGACCTGAAGCTGTTGCAGTGCGGCAACGCGGACTGCGGCGAGCCGCTCAAGCCATTTACCGAGATCTTCATCACCAACGTCTTCCAAGACCCGCTGCCTAAGACCTGCTTCGATGTGATGGACAGCGGCCAGGGGTTGCTGTTCTCCGTCTGCGACAACGACTTCCAGGGCGCTCCCGAGAGCCACGCCGCCTGTGACGACGGCATCGACACGATCTGCAACGACGAGGACCCAACAGAGGGCATCGTCACGATCACACTCGACAACGGCACCTACCACGTCGAGGTCGGCAAGACACCGCTCAACATCACGGCAGACACCACCAAGGGCGAATGCAGCGGTGTGAAGTGCGCGCTGACGTTCACGAACACCTCCGGCGCTAGGCCCTGGAACCCGTGGGACGTCGCCGGCGCTGGCGGCTCGTGGCCGCCGGACGGCGTCATCGACCTGCCGAACGACATCCTGGGCGTGATCCTGCACTTCTGTCCGATTGCGTCGGATCCTTGCGCGAAGCCGTAGGGTTGTAGCGGCCATGTAGTAGGTGAGACGGGGGAAGAATGCGTAGCATTCTTGAAAGCGACTGCCAAAGGCAGTAGCCGAGGTCTCAGACCTGCCCCTACCGGCATCCGTCACGCTGAGAGGCTCGCAGGCTTCCGATCAGACTCTTCGCGGAGTCTATCCTGAGCGAAGCCGAAGGGCTCAGAGTGAAAGATTGGCGTTAGCCGACGAACACGTTGCGTGTACGCCCCGCTTGCTCAATCACGCGTGCGCGAGTAAACTCTAGGAGTTCCATATTAGCTTGAGCAGGAGGAGAGTGTAGTATGGCGGAAGTTGTCGTAGGTGAGCGCGAATCGCTTGAGTCGGCGCTGCGGCGCTTTACCAAGCGCGTGCAGCAGTACGGCATCCTCTCCGAGGCGCGCCGCCGCCGCCATTACGAAAAGCCCAGCGTCAAGCGCAAGCGCAAGGCCGCCGCGAAACGACGCAAGGCCGCTCGCTCGGCATCTAACTCCATGTCGCGCCGCTAAGCGCCCGCCTACCCCACATCTCATGCCCCTGAAAGAGCGATTGCAAGGCGATCTCAAGGACGCTATGCGTCAGGGAGACAAGCAGCGCCGCGATACGTTGCGCCTGGTGCTGTCATCGCTCCACAACGCGGAGATCGAAGTTCGCGGTGAGCTTGACGAAGATGCTGTTCTGGGCGTGCTGACGAAAGAGGCCAAGCAGCGCCGGGAGAGCATCGAGGAGTTCCGCAAGGGTGGCCGTGAGGAGAAGGCGGCTGAGGAAGAGGCGGAGTTGGAGGTGATCTCCGGCTATCTGCCTGAGGCCCTCTCGCGAGAAGAGGTCCTCGCCACGGCCAAAGAGGTCATTCAGGAATCCGGCGCTAGCAGTATGAAGGACATCGGCAAGGTGATGCCGGCCCTCATGCAGCGCCTACAGGGCCGCGCGGACGGACGCGAAGCGAGCGAAGTCGTCCGCGAACTTCTCTCCGGCTGAGCGCACGCTGGCTCGGCCTCCCAAACGGGCCCCTTCTGATATGCCCGTCTGATAAGATAGGGGCGAGCGCATGCAGAAGAGCGACCGATGCCATCGCTGAAGGCGCCTCAAGTGCTGTTGTTCGGCGCGGTGCTGGCATTCGGCTTTTTCCTGGCGCTCTTTCCCTTCTTTCCCAAGCAGCTAGAGATCGGCGTGGGAGATATCGCCACGCGCGACCTCGTGTCGCCGCGTGATGAGACGTTCGAGAGCGCAGTACTCACCGAGCAAGCCAGGGACCTGGCTGCTCTTGCGGTCCCTGACGTCCTGGTTGCCGACCCCAACGTTAGTCCGTCTCAGCTAGCCAAGCTCGACGAGAGCGTTGCCATCATCTCTGAGGTCCGCCAAGACGATGACCTGGACGAGGCGTCAAAGCGGCAGTCCCTCTTGGCGATCGTCTCGCGGGACAGCACGGATACGGTCCTGATCCTGTCTGATGAGCGCTGGCAGCACATCGTTGTCGATGCCGGACAGGTGTTGGGGATCGTGCTGGCAGGCTCCATCACGCCGGGCGGCGAGGAGGTAGTCCGCCAAGAGCTGCTCCAGAAGATCGCCACGGACCTGACCGCGGATGAAGCGAACGTTGTCGCCGACCTGGCAAGCCCGCTTGTCGTGCCGACGCTCGTCGTTGATGCCGAAGGCACCGATGCCGCGCGAGAGGTGGCGCGTGAGAGCGTGGAGCCGCAGTTCCAAACGGTCTTCCGCAACCAGATGATCGTCACTGAAGGCCAGCCTATCGACCTCACCGCGGTGGAAGTGCTGGAGGAGGTTGGTCTGCTGTCGCCGCGCGTGGAGTGGGAGAACCTGGCCGCCGCGGCCCTCATCGCGGTGCTGGCGGCCGCTACCCTGGCGCTCTACGTCCGCCAGTTCCCGATCCCGAACCTGGTGACCACGCGAAATCTCGTACTGCTGGCCATCTTCATCGCGGTTCCTGTCCTGATCGCGAAGCTGCACCTGTCGCTTGTCCTGCCGGATGACAGCAGCCGCTTCATCGCGTACTTCCTGCCGCTGGCGGCCGTGCCGATGCTGATTTCGACGCTTCTGGGCGCGCGCCTGGCGATCGTCGTCGGGCTGATGCAGGCCGCGCTGATGATGTTCGCCGTGATCAGTTTGCCGGACCTGTCGCTCGTTGAGACGATTCAGCCGGTGGACGTCGGCCGCGTGTTCCTGGCCTACGGCCTTGGCGCCGTCATGGGCTCATACGCGGTCCAGCGAGCAGAGCGGGCAAACCAGTACGCCGCCGCGGGCGTGCTCGTCGCCGGGGTGATCGCCGGCGCCCTCTTCGCCACATGGCTGCTGGAGCCTGAACGAAGTGGAATCGACGTAGTCTGGATCATCGGCGCCGCTAGCGCGAGCGGCCTAGGTAGCGGCTTGCTGACCGCCGGCGGCTACGTTGGCGTCGGCGCGCTGTTCGGCGTGACTACGCGCGTGCAGCTCATGGAGCTGGCTCAATTGAACGCGCCGCTGCTCCGGCAACTGCAGGACGAAGCGCCCGGGACCTTCCACCACAGCATCATCGTCGGCAACCTGGCGGAGCGCGCCGCGGACCTGATCGGCGCCGACCCCCTGCTCGTGCGAGTGGGCTGCTACTACCACGACTTAGGCAAGATCGCGCAGCCTGGCTACTATATCGAGAACCAACTAGCCGGCGACAATCCGCACGACGGTATGGATCCTAAGGAGAGCGCTCGGATCATCGCGCAACACGTCACGGCTGGGCTGGAGCTGGCCGAGCGTCACAATCTGCCTGCCCGCGTGCGGGACTTCATTCCCGAACATCACGGCACACGGTTAGTGGCCTACTTCTACCGGCTGGCGAGTCAGCAGGACCCGAACGTCGATCCGAGCTTCTTCCGCTACCCGGGCCCCAAGCCCCAGAGCCGCGAAACCGCCATCGTGATGCTCGCCGACTCCACGGAGGCGATGGTGCGCGCAAGCGAGGACCGCTCGTCCGAGCGTATCGACGTGATCGTGGATGAGGTGGTGTCCGAACGGCTGGCTGAAGGCGAGCTGGAGGAGTGCGACTTGACGCTGCGCGACATTACTACTATCTCTGCCTCGTTTAAGCAGACGCTGCGCGGCGTCTATCACCCGCGCATCGCCTACCCTGAGCCCTCGGAGCGTGAGAAGGGCGCACGCCTGGGGCGCTTCCGGCCCGGCAGGAGGGTGCCGCCGCTGCCGGAGGCGCCAGCGCCGTATCGTTCCCGGCCGCCTTCAGGGTGACGGGGCGGCCGGTGGCCGCCTTGGACTATACTGGGTCGGAACCCCGATTCTACACGGAGGCTTGATGCGCTTCGCCATCGTCGTGTTCCCAGGGACGTGGAGCGACCACGATTGCCAGTACGTCCTGCGCGACATCTTGGGACAGGAAGCCGACCTCGTCTGGCACCGTGACGCCGATCTATCCGGTTACGACTGCGTGGTGCTGCCGGGCGGCTTCTCCTACGGCGACCACCTGCGCTGCGGCGCCATCGCGCGCTTTTCGCCCGTGATGGATGCCGTCGTTCGCCACGCCGAGTCTGGCAAGCCCACGATTGGTATCTGTAACGGCTTCCAGATCCTCTGCGAATCCGGTCTGCTGCCGGGCGTGCTCATGAGAAACGATAGCCTCCAGTTCCGCTGCCAGGACGTCTTCCTCCGTACCGAGGCGAGCGATACCGCCTTCACGCGCCTGCTGGAGCCTGGGCAGGTGATCACGGTCCCCATCTCGCACGGCGAAGGCAGCTACTACGCGGACGACGCGACGGTCGACGAGCTGGAGGCATCAGGCCGCGTCGCCTTTCGCTACTGCGACGCGGACGGCGCGCCGGCGCCGGAGAGCAACCCGAACGGGTCCGTCCGCAACATCGCGGGCATCGTGAACGAGCGCGGCAACGTGCTCGGCATGATGCCCCACCCGGAACGGGCCGGCGAGCCGCTCTTGGGCGGCGCGGACGGGCTGTACCTCTGGCGCAGCGTGATCGAGGCAGCCGTGGCGACAGTGGCGGGCTGAACGTGGACCCGCGCGGGCGGTTCTTGCAAGGAGGCGAACCATGGCAGAAGGAGCACTCGCAGCACCGGCTCAGAGCTACCCGCTCACGTTTGATGTCGAGTATCCGGAGGAGCTATCGCGCTGGCTGATCTTCGTCAAAGGGATTCTGGTAATCCCACACCTGATCGTCCTCTATGGTCTGGGACTGGTGGCCAGCGCACTCACGTTTATCGCTTTCTTCGGCATCCTATTCACCAAGCGCTACCCCCGTGAGTTGTTCGACTTTGTGGTCAACATCAACCGCTGGATCGCGAATGTAACCACGTACATCTTCTTGATGCGCGACGAATACCCGCCGTTCTCCTGGGATGCCGGCGAATATCCGGTGAGCTACGATGTCGAGTATCCCGAGGAGCTATCGCGCTGGCTGATCTTCGTCAAGTGGATCCTGGCCATCCCGCACATCATCGTCCTGGCGTTCCTGTTCACTGGCGCGTTCCTCGCGCTCTTTGGCGCCTGGTTCGCGATTCTGTTCACGAAGCGATACCCGGAGTCGCTGTTCAACTACATGGTGGGCGTGCTCCGCTGGCAGCTCCGCGTGAACGCCTACACGAATCTGCTGCGAGACGAGTACCCGCCCTTCAGCCTGGAGGCGTAGCCGGTCGGTAACTGCACAGTCGGCGCTTGACAGGCGCCTCGTCTGATTCGTAGTCTAAGGCGATCTGATCGAGACGAAGACGGAGGGAAAGGGCGGCCATGGCAGAAACTACTGGAGCCGAAGAATCAGCTCGTCATTGCACGAACTGCGGGGAGAGACAGCAGCAGGGTGCCCGTTTCTGTGCTTCCTGCGGGGCCGAGATGCCGCAGGCCCCAGACGCTGGACCTTTCTCAGCGCCATCTCAGGTCGATGTGCCACAGTTCGGGGCGGCCACAGCACCAATCGACCAAGGATCTGGAGAGGCGGCGTCAACCGATGCGCCTCAGCCACCTGTGCAGCACACTTCCAATCCATCGACGCCTGCAGCGCCGCAGGCTGCTGAATCCCAACCACGCGCAGAACCGTCTCCGATCCCGCAGTCAGGTGAGATGTTCTGCTCCAGCTGCGGCAACGTCATCAAGAGAGAAGCCGAGATTTGTGTGAAGTGCGGTGTACGCCTTCGCAGAGCCGCATCCTCTGGAGGGAAGAGCAAAGTGGCCGCAATCTTGCTGGCCGTGTTCTTGGGCTTCTGGGCTTGGCTGTACACGTACCGTGAGGATGGATCGAAGTTCTGGATTGCGCTGGGAATCAGTGTGGTAAACGTTGTGCTCATCATTATCACCCTAGGATTCTGGGTCTTCATTGCTTGGATACCTGCGTTCGGGTTCTGGCTATGGCCCCTCATTGATGCTGCAACCAGGGACGACGAATGGTACGCCTCGTACTAGCGAGGCAGCGCTGGTCAATGCGCGTGAACGCCTACTCGAACCTGCTACGAGACGAGTACCCGCCCTTCAGCCTGGAGGCGTAGGCTAACCGAAGTTCAGCACGCCCGTCAGATCGAGGATCGTGACGGTGATGTTGTAGGCGGCGTGCAGGCCGATCGCGCCGAGGAAGGCGATCTTGGCCGATCGCGGGAACTCCGCCTCGCCGTTCGCCCAGTCGATCAACTTAGAGCTAACGCCCAGGCCTACGATAAAGCTGGCTACCGCGTGCAGGGCAATCGTGACCGTGAAGCGATAGATGAAGAACTCCTGCGAGTGGTCCGGCACGTAGAGCGTGACGTAGACCAGGCTCTCGATCAGGCCGAAGCAGACGCCCGAGATCATCACCAGCGTCGCGATGTGTAGCCGGTTGCGCAGTACGTGGGGCCACCGGATCATGAACAGGTAGACGCCCATTGGTTTGACGATCTCTTCGATTATGGGTGCGCCGACGAACACGATCAGCAGTGGCACCGTCGTGCGCCCTTCCGCCGCGAGCGCTCCCAGGATGCCCAGCAGTCCGCCAAGCAACGCGAACAGCACCGCGAGCAGGTGCAGGCGGACGCCCGCGTTCGCTGGAGCAGGTTGGCCCGTGTTTGCCGGTGCGGGTTGGCCCGTGTTCGCCGGTGCGGGTTGGATTGTACTCATCGTCGTGGTCATATATTACCGCCGGTTGAATGGAAACCCGTCCAAGCGTATGATCGGCCCAACACAGGGGGAAGAATAGCCGCCTTGGCAACGCGGCGCGCAAGGAGGCGCCATGGCCCAAGCCGTACAGGCCCCCTACCCCGTTCAGTTTGACGTCGATTACCCGGAGCAACAGTCTCGCTGGAAGGCGCTGTTTCGCCTCGTATTGGCGCTCCCAGCCTTCATCTTTGCCGCACTCGTCTCCTACGCGTCGTTCCTTGCGCTGTTCGTCATGTGGCTTGGCATCCTCGTGCGGGGCCGCATCCCGCGCTGGCTATTCGATTTCCAGGTTGGCGTACTTCGGTTCAACGTCCGCACACAGGCCTACGTCTCGCTGCTGACCGACACCTACCCCGCGTGGGACGGCGACTACCCGGTCACGTACGAAGTCGCCTACCCGGAGCGCGTCTCGCGCTGGAAGGTGGTCATCTGGAAGTTCGCCACGGCGTTGCCGCAGTTCTTCGTTGTGACGATCCTGCAATACGCTTCGTATGCAGTTGTGGCCATCGCTTGGCTCGTCATTCTCCTCACCGGCAAATTCCCCAAAGGACTCCACACGTTCGTCGTCGGCACCATGCGTTGGCGAGAACGTGTCTACGCTTACTCGCTCTCGCTAACCGATGAGTATCCGCCGTACAGCATGTCTGCGGAGGCCCCTGCGGCTTCCGGGAGCGTTCTAATTGCCTCGTCAGTGTTGGGTGGTGTTATCATCGCGGTCTTGATTGCCAGCGTCACTACGTTTGCTTTGAACGTAGACTTTGGCGGGGAAGAGCATATTCGCCAAATCTCATACAGCCGCTTGTTGGACGGAGATGTGGGGCCGGGCGAAACGTTCATCAGTGTCAACCTCGTGGAGGTGAATCTCATTTCCGCGCTCGACCCTGCTGACGAGCTTGTCGAATTGATCGAGCCGCGTCTTGGCCACAGGCTTGTGCTGTTTACGTTCTTCCTTACCAACCTGGGGAGTACGAGGGAGAGCGTGTTCATAGATGATTTCCAACTCTCATATGCCGATGAGACTGACAAGGATCCGCTACTTGCTGTTGCGGGCAGGCGAGAGTCGTTGCCCGTGAGTATTGATTACCGAGATAGCGGGCTATTTGACGTCGTCTTCGAGGTACCCAGCGGTATGCGTCCGGACGAAGTGTCATACGGCGGAGGGTTCCTCAACGACACGGCCGTCTATGAGTTCCGCTAGCGCTGCTACCTGGCGTTCGATACGCTGAGCGTGTCCACATGCCAGTAGACCAAGAGACCCTCGACCAGATCGCCCTCACCCGGGAGGAGTACCAACTCGCCTGCGAGCGGCTCGACCGCGAGCCGAACGAGGTAGAGCTGGGCATGATCGGCGCGCTCTGGAGCGAGCACTGTGGCTACAAGAACAGCCGCCCGCTGCTGAAGCTCTTCCCCACCGAGGGGCCGCGCCTGCTCACCAAGGTGGGCGAGGAGAACGCCGGCGTCGTCGATATCGGCGATGGCTGGTGTATCGCGTTCAAGATCGAGTCCCACAACCATCCATCAGCGATCGAGCCCTACGAGGGCGCCGCGACCGGCGTCGGCGGCATTGTGCGCGACATCTTCGCGATGGGCGCGAGGCCGATCGCCATCCTCGACTCGCTGCGGTTCGGGCCGCTGACCGAAGCGCGGAATCGCTATCTCTTCAACGGCGTCGTCGAAGGCATCGCCGGCTACGGCAACTGCCTCGGCGTTCCAACGGTCGGGGGCGAAGTAGCGTTCGACGAGTCATATTCGGGCAATCCGTTGGTCAACGCCATGTGCGTCGGCCTCGCCCGGATCGAAAAC
>JADFRJ010000093.1 GCA_022561355.1 Chloroflexota bacterium
GCGGCGGCAACGTTCGTGGACTGGCTCGTAGAGCTACGGTAGCTGAAAGACGCCGCCGCTCTTAACGACCTCCACCCCATCCCGCGTGATGACCTGCACGCGTCCCGGCCCCGTAACGCGCCACTCGTCATCAGTTCGCAGACAGCCTGTTGCGCCGTCGATGCCAAGGTAGGTGATGCCTGCGGGAGCAGCCTTCACTAGCTGTTCGATGCGCTCGCTGTCCGCATGCTCGAAGTGGGGCAGCACGATGACGCCCGCCACGAGGCCGAGCGCATCGCTCTCCTCGCCGCCGAACGCCATGCGCTCGCCGAGCACCATCGCACCGGCGCTCGATCCGGCGATCACCGTGCCGTCATCGGCCATCTCGAGGAGTTTCTGCCAGGCCCGCGAGTCCTGGAGGCCTTCGAGCAGGTTGGCCGGGTTGCCACCAGTCAGGTAGACGATGTCCGCGCCCGCCAGTTCGGAGACGAGCACCGGCGCGTCCGCGGTCACCTTGTCCACGATCATCACGCCGTACGGGTCCGCTCCCAGCTTCCGGAAGTGCGAGATACCGTGCGCGGCCGCGAGAAACGGGTTCTCGGACTTGGCCGCCGTTGGCAGGATCGCGACGTTGGGAGCCTTCGCCTCTACAAGCGCGAGCAGTTCCCGGTCGAAGGCCTCAGCCGCCTCCGTGAACTCATCTCCGCCAACGAGCGCGACGTGAGGCTGCGCGGACATATCGTTATTCGATCTCTAGCGTCGCGACCACGCCCAGGTGGTCCGAAGGAAACAGGTCCGCGTCCAGTGGATGCGGCGTATCGAACGCCAGCGACGCCGATTTCACATCCGCGCCGTCGACGAAGATGTAGTCGAGCGTGCCCGGCGGCGATGGATCGTACGTGTTCACGGGCGTCGGCCACGTCTTCTCCGGCTCCTTGCCGTTCGCCGCCTCGTGGGCAGAGACGAACCGCTCCTTCATCAGCGCCAGCGTCGGCTCACCCGGATAGGCGTTGAAATCGCCAGACACGACCACGGCGTTCGCGCCCTCCCATGTGTCGATCCAGGCGCGCAGCTTCTTCGCCTGCGCCAGCCGCTCCTCCACCGCTTCCGGCGGGTAGTGCAGATGCGTGTTATAGCAGTCCAGCAGCTTGCCATCGGGGAGCCGCACGCGCAGCCGATGTGCCACGCTCTCGAACGTGAGATAGTCCAGACCTTCATGCGCCTCCGCCGGCAAGCGCGACATGAACGCGTTCGCCAAGAAGTGCGCCGCCCGGCCAGGGCGCGCCATGTGATAGATCCAGTAGCGAGGCGCGTCGCCGACACGTGAGTTCACGGCGCGGCAGAGCGCCATCCCTTGGTCGATCGTCAGATCGACCTCCTGCAGCCCGATCACGTCGGGCGCGAGCTCTACGAACTGGTCGACCACGAGCGGCATGCGCTCGCCCCAACGGCCAACCTTGTTGAACAAGTTCAGCGTCGCGACTTTCACCTCGGTCACTTCGTCCTCCCAACAGCGCTTGCCAGCTCAGCCGTCCTCTGTTTCCTCGACTCGAACCAGGCAAACGTCTCGTAGCCCGCATTCGCGGCCAATTGAGCCAGATCGTCAAAGCGCTCCCCTACCCGGTCCGGCGCGTGAGCGTCCGAGGCCAGTGTGATCGACAGGCCGGCCTTGTAAGCGCCCGCGATGACGGGCGCCGCCGGGTAGGCCTCGCCCACGGGCTTGTTGTAGCCGTTGCTGTTCAGCTCGATGGCGCATGGGCCCGCTTCGGCCGCCTCTACGAGGGCCGCGTGAATCGGGCCCGGACGCGACGGGCGGTGGCCGTGGAGCTTCGGCAGGTCCGGGTGCGCCAACACGTCGAAGAGGCCCGTGGCGGCCGCGTCGCGAAGCATCCCAACGTACGTCTCAAACACCTCATCAACGTCCCGCCGCTCCCACTCCGCCAGGTCGATCGCGCTGCCGGAATCGAGCGACCACGGCCCGATCCAGTGGACCGAGCCCAGGATGACGTCCCAGTCGTACGGCTCAACGAGCGCCCGAAGCTCCGCTTCCTTTCCTGGTATCCAGTCCAGCTCCAGGCCCAGCAGCACGGGCAGCCCCCGCGACTTCGCCTCTTCCACCGCGCGCACATAGTCCGCCAAGTTCGCTGAGAGTTGGTCTTTCAGATAAGCGTGCAAGGTTGCCGATAGCTCCGGCTGGCCATCGTCTTCCAACCATCCAGAGAGCGGCTCATAGGCTTCGCGAAAGCGGAAGACGTGCTCGGTAATCGCGATCCTTTCGACGCCGTTAGCTTGAGCAGCCTCAACGAAGCGCTTGATGCGCTCAAGGTCCATGGCCGGCGGCGGCTTCGCGCTGTGCGGTTGCAGGTGGACGTGAGAGTCGACGTACATCGAGTCCAATCTAGCAGATGGTATGCGTTATGGCGCGACGCCCAACAGGATGACGCCCGCGAGCACCAATAGCGACCCGCCGATGCGGGAAGCGCCGAAGCCCTCCCGCAAGAAAAACACGCCCAGCATCGCTCCCAGCACGATGCCGACTTCTCGCGATGGGCCGATGTAGCTCACCTGACTCGTCGTCAACGCGAAGAGCACGAGGATGTACGCGGCGGGCGACAGCAGCCCGGCAGCAATGATCGCCCTTCGATTGCCCGACCACTCCTCGCGCAGCCGTTTGCCGCGATTCGCCAGGGCCATCGGCGCCAGAATGAGCAAGTAGCCCAAGGAGGTGAACTGCGTCAGCACGAGCGGGTTCAGATGATCCAGCGCCGCTTTGTCCCACACCGAGTAGGTCGCGATCAGCACGCCCGTGAACAGGGCGATCCGGCTCGACGGGCGAATGAGCTGGCGGAACGGCTCCAGCAGGTCCCTCGCGGTGTGCAGATCGGTCTGGACGACGAAGATGCCCGCGATGACGAGGCCGATACCGGTCATCGCTATATTTGAAACGCTCTCATCCAGGAACAACACCCCCAAAAACGGGATCAGCGTGACGCCCATGCCACGCGCCGCCGGGTACGCGGACGAGAGGTCGCCCAACTCGTAGCTGCGCGACAGACCCCACCCATAGCAACCGTGGATCACCGCGCTCACAAGCCCAAACATGACGCCTTGCCAGGGAACGCCGGTCAGGATGGCGGCGACGATCGCCGGGATCAAGAACACCACGAACTGCACAGCCGAGAACGCCCACACGAACGTTGTCTTGTCCCGGCTGAGCTTAAGCAGGAGGTTCCATGTCGCGTGCATGAACGCGGAGCCGATCACCAACAGGAAGGCCGCTGTCGTCATCGAGCCACCCTACCCACCACGCCCTAATTGAACAGCGGCGCCAGCACCAGCCGGCCGCCGATCGCGATCAGGCCCAGCGCCAGCAGCCGCGTGATCGTCGCGCTGCTCAGCCTGCGCGACAGCAGCGCGCCCGTCTGCGCGCCCGCGATCGCGCCGACGCTGAGCAGCCCCGCACGCGCCAGCTCCGTCCCCATCAGCTCGCCGTTCAACAGATGGATAATCGTTCCGGCGGAAGCCATGAAGATCAGCATGAACTGTGAGGTGGCCACTGCGATGTCGAACGGAATACGCAGCAACGTCGCCATCATCGGTACTTGGATGATCCCGCCGCCCACGCCGAACAGCGTCGCCACGAAGCCGGTCACCCCGCTCAGCCCCAACCCCGGCCGCACGTCGTAGCTGTAGCGCGAGGTCACGCCGTCGCCACGGTCGATTACGCGGGTCACGATCGCCCGGCCGCCCTTGAGCGGATCCCGGATCGTCTGGCCCCCTCTGGCCGCCCCCACCGCGACCACAATCGCGACCGATACCAGCAGCACGCCGAACGCCACATCGAAAGCGCTGCGCGGCATGTAGCGCACAGCGAACGCCCCCGCGAACGAGGCCGGCACGGCCACCGACGCGAACAGCAGCCCGCTCCGGTAATCGATCAACTTCCGCCGCGCGTACGCCAGCGTCCCTGAGAGAGCGTTCGCCAGCACGACCAGGAGCGACATGGCGGTAACGGTCCTCTGGGACTCCTCTGGGAAGATCAGCAGGAGCGCGGGCACCAGCACGAAGCCTCCGCCGGCCCCGACCATCGTGCCGTAGGCCCCCACGGCGAACCCGAGCGGGATGAGAAGCAGGTCAAGCCACGACACGGTGCCCTCACTCTACGGAAGGGCCGTGGCCGTGTCTAGGCGTCTTGAGGCTGCCGCCCTTCGGCCAGGCGGTTCGCCCGCTCCTCCAGCGCCGGCGCTCGCAGGTACTCCACGACCTTCCGCAGGTCCGCCGTCGGGCCGCGCCACTCCAGCTCGTCCACCGACGCGACGACGGGCACGGACGTCCGCAGCGTCGCCAGGTCTTTGAACAACAGCGCGTCGTCGATCTGGTCGGCCAACGCATCCGCGAGCTTCGCCGCGCTCCGCACCGAGACGTCCCAGTCGTCTACGTTCGCCGGTATCTCCTCCAGATGCCCGTACCGCGCCAGCACGGCCGCCGTGGACTTCGCTCCCCAGCCCGGCAAGCCGGGGAAGCCGTCCGCGCTATCGCCGACGAGCGCCAGATAGTCGGGGATCGACGCCGGCGGGACGCCGAACTTCGCGATCACGCCGTCTTCGTCGAGGATCTTATTCGCACGTCTGTCGAGCAACACCACGTGCTTGCCGACCACGCACTGCGTCAGGTCTTTGTCCGGCGTGCAGATCAGCACCTGTTCCGCCACGCCGGCAACCGCGGCGGCCGCCGAAGCCAGCCCGTCGTCAGCTTCGAACTCCGTCATCGCGAAGACGACGACGCCGAGCGCCCGCAGCGCGTCCTCGACGATCGGGAACTGGGTGAGCAGTTCAGGCGCGATACCCTCCCCGCTCTTGTAGCCGGGCCACATCTCGTTGCGGAAGGATTCGACCACGTGGTCGGTCGCCACGCCGATGTGCGTCGCGCCCGCCTCCAGCATGCTCAGGACGGAGAACGTCACGCCGCGCGCCGCCGCGATCTCCGTGCCATCAGTCGCGGCAGCCGAAGGCACCGCGAAGTAGTGCCGGAATAGTTCGTACGTCCCATCGACGAGGTGAACGCGCATGGCTGACCTGCGGGTCAGCTTAGCAGTTGGGTGACCTGCGGGTCACCTTGCAGTTGCTGCGCAACTGCTGGCTGCAGTTAGCTTGGAGTAGCCGGACCAGCCACGGCTGACCTGCGGTCAGCTTCTCGTCTTCCTTCGCCGGGCATTCGCCTCCTCATAGACACTTATGGTTGAACTGCAGAATCACCCCCAAGAGGTCGTTCGGCAGATCGATGACGCCGTCAGGCGCGGTCATATTCCACGAATTCGGGCCCGTCGACGGCCCGCGGTCGAACTGCACATCGTATGGCGGCTGGCCCTGCGGCGAGAAGTGCTGGATCACGCCCAGGATGTCATTCGGCAGGTCGATCACGCCGTCCTGACCCGGCACACCACCGCCAATGGCGACGTCGTAGAAGTCCCATGGGTTGATCGGGTTGCGGAGGCCGCCGAATTTCTCGTTCTGGCCGGCCTCCTGTGCGTTGGTGCAGCCGTCGGCGTCAGGGTCCTCTTCGCCATCCAACGTCGTGTTGTCGTCGGTGTCGGCGTCGGTCGGATCGAGGCCGGCGAGGTACTCGCCCAGCAGGCTCAGGCCGTCGCTGTCGAAGTCGTCCTTGGCGCCTGGGCTCGTCGAGCCGAAGTACCAGCGCTCGAAGCCGTCGACGACACCGTCGTTGTCGAGGTCGCCGTCGGGGTCGGTCGCCAGGTCCTCGGCGATGTGCAGCATCGGGACGAAGCGCCACTCTGCCCACGTCTTGTGGAGGCTCGTCATGTGGTAGCCGGGGTTGCCATCGATGTCGATGAAGCCGCTCTGGCCCAGCGGGAAGATGAACTCGCCGAGCACGGTTGGGCCCACTTCGACGATCTGCTCCCAGATACCCCGGTTGCCCAGACCCGTCGGCTCGAACGTCAGCGTCGATGGAAAGATCGCGGCCAGCGGATGGACGTACGTGCTGTCCGGACGCGGGATGTCCGCCGGAATGCCACCGCCTTGCGCCGTGATCGTCGCGTCCAAGGCGTCCCGCACGACGATGCGCCAGTCCGTGCCGTTGAAGTAATCGCCGGTGTACGCCTGCGCGTAGGCGCCGGCCAGGTCGGCCGCCGCGGAGTCGATCGCATGCTGGACCAGATCGAGGCCCGTCCCCCCTCCGGGCGCGCCCAGGATCGTGCCTGAGAACTCATCGCCATAGATATCGGAGGAGAGCCTGTTGACGAGCGCGTTCAGGAACGTCACCTCGCCTTCGATTGTCGTCGCGGTCACGGGATCGATGAAACCGCGACCGAAGAACGGACTAGCGACGTGCGCCTCCAGCGCCGCCAGCACCGTATCGACGGCGGCATTGCCGCCGTTGCCCACGCCATCAACCGCTTCACGCAGACGCGGGATCAGGTAGCGGCCGAACTTGCCCTTGCCGTCCAGCCCGGCCACGTCCTTGTTGAGCTGTCGCTGCTCGTCGCGCGTCCAGTCGGTGTCGGCTGCCAGTCGCTCCAGGATGAAGATATCCCGCTGCTGCCGGCCGAACAGACGGCCATCGTCCGCCGTCGCGGCCTTGTTGTTCCAGTTGGCCGTGTAGCCCTGCGCTGGGTTGATCGCCTCTGGCATCGCGACGATCTCGTAGATTTCGTAGAGGTCGCCCGCGGACGGCGTCACGCCCCAGTCCTCTTCGAGCGTCAGCACGTCGTTCGTGTTGCTCGCGATGCGGCGCGTCTGCTTGTAGCCGTCACCGCCCGTGATCGTGACGATGTACTCGCTCCCCTTTAGCGTGGGGTTGTCGAGGCGGAAGTTAACCGCCGGCGGCGAGTAGTCCGCGCTTATGAAGTTGCCTGTGTCTGTCAGGGTACCCGCAGTCGCGCTATCTAGTGAACCGCTCACGACCACGAGTTCGCTCGCCACCGTGCCGTCCAGTGGCAGCCGCGTGTCCGTTGGGGAGACGCCCTGGCGGATGCGAGAGAAGCCGCTGGAGTAGAAGCCTGTGTTGCCGATGCCGGAGCCAAGGTCTGTACCCAGGCCGTTGAAGGTCTGGTTATCAGCGGAGAGGAAGTTGTGAGTGCTGGGAACGAGCCGCGTCGCGGCACGGACATCCAGGACGTCCTCAGCCCGCTGGAAGAGCGAGAACCCGTGCGCCGCCGTCGACTCCTCCATCCAGAAGACGCGGTCGCGAGACGTCACGACGATGTCGCTGCCGCTCTTTACAGCGACGTACTCGGACGTAGCGTCGGGCGCCGTCGTCCAGGCATCGCCGCCGTCCAGCGTCAGCGTATCGCTCGTGCTGGAGAGGACGGGCCTGATCTGGCCAACGCCGGTGCCTTCGATGATGGCCACGTAGCCGCCCGCATAGCTCCCTGAGAACGCGCCTGTATCGGTAAGCGACGTCAACGTACCGCTATCGGCGACACCGCCGGCGTCGCTCTGGAATGACGACACGGTCCGCGAACCGCCGTTGCCGGCCCGCTCGTGGGTGCGCCAGACCGTGACGGCCGTCGCCGAGCCGTCCGTTGCTTTGATCAGCTCCGTCCGCCTGCTCATCGGCGCGGGCGAGCCCTCGTCGTTGTAGCGGATGGCATCGGCGTGTTCGAGCACCACCTCATCCAAGAAGAAGTCGTTGACCTTGAGCTGCGCCGTCGTGGTCGTCCACGCGACACTGTCGGTCTCGCCGATCAAGATCGCAGGCGCGCCCGCGAACGCCATGCCACGCGCTTCGATCCGGTTGCTCGCGCCCTCCGCGCTCCTGATCTCGACGAAGTGCATGATCGATGGCACCTGGATGCCCGTTTGCGGGAAGCCTCCTACCCACGGGTTGCCGGTGTCAGAACGGTCGCCGTCAATCTGCCAAGAGTAGCTGCCCATCGCCGGCCAAGCCCCAATCGAACGCGCGAACTCCTCGCGGTGGCCGGTTGGCTGATCGATCTCAAGAGTGGCGTATTCGCTCCCGGGCAGCGCCGAGACCAGCGCCGGCAGATCCGCTTGCGGGCGGGACGCCAAGGCGCCGCCGAAGCCGGGCGTCGTCGAGTCCGGCACCGTGACCGGCGCCAGCGGGTCGTTGAGGAAGTTGCGGTCGTCCCAGATCTCAGCTCCCGTCGAGCCGAACTTGTCGAGCAGGCTGTTCAGCTCGTTCAGCCGCGAGACTTCGCCGAAGCTCTCGCTCCCGAAGCTGCGGACCTGCAAGACCGCGATCGACATCACCAGCTCGGGCGTGAACTGAGAACCCGCGTTGGGGCGCGCCGGGTCGGCGCCGCCGGGGGCGAGGTAGAACGGGTCCACCTGGTCGGAGATGTTCGTCGCGTTCCCGAACAGGTCGTCGCCCAGCCCTAGCAGTTGCAGGAGCGCCACCTCCACCGGCTTCGCCCGGGTGCCAGCGTAGACCTCCTCGATTGTGTCGTTAACGCCCTTCGTGTACTCGAGGAGTAACGATCGGACGTCTGCGGGCAGGCTTTCAAACATACGATTGAGTTCGGACGACGT
>JADFRJ010000094.1 GCA_022561355.1 Chloroflexota bacterium
TACCGGCATTAGTGGCACCAATGCCCCTGAAGAGGACGATATAACTGTCTGCTTCTATTGCCAGCACGTTATGCAATTCAATAAAGATCAATCGCTACGCGATGCATCACCCGAAGCGATCGAAGAAACCATGCTTGAATTAAGCCGGATCCAGAATGCATTAACCAGAAGAAAGGCAGGACTATGAGCAAGTCAGGCTATGTCCCACTTCAAGTAAGAAGAATTGAAATATGCATGAGTTGCCTTCTTAGAGTTGAAATTGTAGGCATGTATTATGGATCGGCTATTTGTAAGACTTGTTTAAATAAAGATGAAAAGGATGGTGTTAAAAATGAAAAGTAAAAAAATATCTCTTGGCGCTTTTTTCTGGTTCTGGATGTTTATAGCATCCATGCTAACAGGCTGCAGCAGCCATCTAGTCGTTAAAGAGCCCCTAGATGATGGAACCTATAAGCTCACAGAAAAAGGCTATAAGTCATTAGCGACAGCTGCTACTTATATCGTGGTAGCAGGCCATCTGGGAGCGCCAACAGGCGTTATTTCTGCTATTGCTGCCTGGTATATTACAGGCTGGATATATACCCATAACAAGGAATGTGAAAACGTAAAAGAGTGACAATTAGAATATAGGTGATATCATAAGGATATCACTTACATTAGGAGGTCAATGTGGGCAGGGGTATTAATAAAGTCATAATCGTCGGTAATATCGGACAGGATCCGGAAACCCGAACCTTTCCAGATGGCGGATCAATCACGAATATCAGTGTTGCAACTTCTGAGGCCTGGACCGATAAGCAGACCGGCCAGCCTCAGGAGCGAACCGAGTGGCATCGCATTGTCTTCCGGGGGCGCCTGGCAGAGATAGCCGCCCAATACCTTAGAAAAGGCTCAAAGGTTTATATTGAGGGCTCGCTGAGGACAACTAAATTTCAGGACAAACAGACCGGCCACGACCGCTATAGCACCGACATTGTGGCACGCGAAATGCAAATGCTTGATAGCAAGCCGGATAATCAATCTGAACCCCAGGCATCACAAAATTATCAACAGCAACAGCAAACAACTGCTGCAAAAATGGCTCAGAACTTACAAAGCTCAAGCCAGCCGATCGTTAACAAACTAGATAGATTCGATGATGCAGACGACGACATCCCATTTTGAGGAGGATATATGCCACAAGAACAAATCAGCCTGGCTGAATTTTTAAAAAAAAGAAAGAAAGCGCTTAAGAAAGAAAAACCGTTTAAATCGAAATTAGAAAAGGCATTAAAGGTCGGAATTCCCTATAAAACCCAAAAGTCTCCAGGCAATGCCTAGACAACTTCTTTTAGATTTAGCGATAAGCGTCTGCTTTACCGGATTTCCAGCCAGAGAAAAGGCTATTTTAATTAAATTGGCTGCGTTACATAGATATATAGTAAAAAAATCAGTAACAAAAAAACTAAGCTACTTAATTACAGGACCTAATGCCGGAGGAAAAACTGTAGTACTTAAAACAATTGGTCTGCTTTATGCACTTGTGCAATCGGGAATTCATATTCCGGTTAATCCCGATTCCAACTTTCCTTTATGCGAAAATATTTTAATTGATATCGGCGATGAACAATCTATTGAAGATGATCTATCAACTTTCAGTTCGCACTTAAAAAACATAAAACATATTCTTGATCAAGCTAATGAAAATTCATTGGTTCTTTTAGATGAAATTGGTACAGGAACTGATCCTTCCGAAGGTGCATCACTTGCTTCGGCAGTTTTAATGAGATTAAGAGATTATGGAGCAACGGTGTTTGCTTCCACACACCATGGCAGTTTAAAGATCATTGCAAACAATGAAAAAAAGTTTGTGAATGCAGCAATGGAATTTGATAATGAAAAACTTACTCCAACCTATAAATTCAAACTTGGTATTCCCGGTTCAAGTTATGCTTTCGAAGTAGCAAAGCGAATAGGAATAGATGAAAAACTGCTTGATGAAGCTGCCCAGCACCTCGCCGTCGGTGGCGTCGGCTGCGCCGGCCAGCGTGAAGCTGTCGGTGCCGACCATCTTCACGCCCCGCACGAAAAGCACCTGCACCACGGCCTCCGCGTCCTTGCGGGAGAGGCCGAAGATATCGGCGTCGAGCGGTCTCGTCGACGCGACCGTCTGCTTCTCGGTCACGCGCTCAATCGCGCGGATCTGGTCGCGGACGTGGCTGGCGCGCTCGAACTCCAGCGCTTCCGAGGCCTCGCTCATCTGCGCCTTCAGGTTGCGAATGACCTCCTCCGTGCGCCCTTCAAGGAAGAGGATCGTCTGGCGGATCACCTCCGCGTACTCCTCCTGCGTGCAGAAGGCCGTGCACGGCGCGATGCAGCGATGGATGTAGTACTCCAGACAGGGTCGCGCTTCCTTGCCCGTGATCGTCATCGTGCAGGTTCGCCACGGGAAGAGCTTCTTCGTGACATCCAACGTCTTGCGGATCGAACTGGCGGACGCGTACGGCCCGAAGTAGCGTGCGCCGTCCTTCTCGACCCGGCGCGTGATGTAGATACGCGGGAACGGGTCGTTCAGGTCGACTTTCAGATATGGGTAGTGCTTGTCGTCTTTGAGCCGCACGTTGAAGAACGGCTGGTGGCGCTTCACGAGCGTCGCTTCCAGGTGGAGCGCCTCCTGCTCAGTGTGCGTCACCACGTACTCGAAGTCGGCGATCTTCTCGCGCAGGATGCGAGTCCTGTGCTCCATGCTGCGCGCCCCCCCGAAGTACGAGCGCATGCGCGTCCGCAGCACGGCCGCCTTGCCGACGTAGATCACCTGCGCCTGTTCGTTGCGGAAGATGTACACGCCGGGCTTCCGGGGGACCGATTTCAGCCGTTCGAGGAGCGATTCTGCCATGTTGATCTCATAGTAGCGCAGGGCGTTTCCCGAGTGCCGTTCGCCGGCGGCTAGCGGCGTTCGGCTGGCACCGCACCAACTGTTATACTCGCACACAGCTACTGCGAACGGTTGAGCCTTGTTCAGATACTACGTCGACCTCTTTAACATCGATTTCTTTCTCTTTCTCGCATTCGCGGGCGCAGTGACGACTGCGCTCTTGCTCGGCATCGCCTTCCACGAGTTCTGCCATGCCTTCACCGCCAGCCAGCTCGGCGACCAGACCGCGCGCAACCTGGGCCGCGTCACGCTGAACCCGCTCGCGCATCTCGATCCGTTCGGTACGCTGCTGCTCTTTTTCGCCGGCTTCGGCTGGGGCAAGCCTGTCCCCGTGAACGCCTACGCCCTCAGGAACGGGCCGCGGACGGGCATGGCCGTCGTGGCGGCCGCGGGGCCGATATCGAACCTCGGCGTGGCCGCCATCATGGCCCTTCCTATCAGGCTTGGCTGGGCGCCCTGGCACAACCCGTTCGTGATCAACGCCTTCGCCGTCGAATCCTGGACCGCGACCGACTACGTTGGCCTCTTCCTGAGCGCGTCTGTGTTCATCAACTGCACACTCGCCGTGTTCAATCTGCTGCCGCTTGCCCCGCTCGATGGCTTCCGTGTCTGGGTCGGCCTGCTGCCAATAGAACTCGCGCGTCCGATTGCCAGGATGGAACGCTACGGTATCCTTGTCCTGATGGGCCTGTTCTTCTTGGGACCGCTTATCGGCATTCGCTTCTTCGAATGGATCGTGCGTCCGTTGGTGGAAGGCATCGCGAGCGGGCTGACGGGAGTCTGACAATGCGTCTAGCGAGTCGCGCCCTGTACCGCAGCCGCCAGTTCTTCGGCTCCGTGCGCCCGCGCGTCGACGAGGTGTTGCGGGAGCAGGCGTTCGCGCTCCTGAACGACAGCCAGCGAACGCTCTTCTCGTCGATGACGACGCGCGACCAACAGCACTGCTTAGACGTCTACAACGCACTGCGCGAGAAGGGCCACGACGACAGCGACCTCCTCGTCGCGGCGCTGCTGCACGACGCCGGCAAAGGCAAGATCGAACTGTGGCATCGCGTGGCGTTCGTGGTACTGGAGGCGACGTCGCCCAGGCTGCTCGATCGATTCGCCCGGCCCGGCAATGGTGGGGACTGGCGACAGGCGCTCCACCGCTGCCGCAACCATCCTGAATTAGGCGCGGAGCTGGCCCGGCAAGCGGGCTCTTCAGAACGCGTCGTCAAACTCATCAGCGAACACGGCGCCGACGACAGGCAGATGGCCGCGCTCAAGGCGGCTGACGAGAGCGCCTGATGCCGAGAGTAGCCATCATCGGACTCGGACTGATCGGCGGGTCGATCGGCCTCGCCCTGAAGCGAGCTAAGCTAGCCGATCTCGAGATCGTCGGCCACGATGCGGAGTACGGCGTAAACCGGGATGCTCGGAAGCGGGGGGCGATCGATAAGGAGGCTCGCCACCCAGCGGAGGCCGCGGAAGGCGCCGCCCTGATCGTCATTGCCACGCCCATCCTGCAGGTCAAGTCCGCGTTCGAGGCGATCGCTCCCGCGCTTGCCGGCGGTGCCGTCGTGACCGACACCGCAAGCACGAAACGCGATGTCATGAGCTGGGCCGCCGACTGCCTGCCAGAGGACGTCAGCTTCATCGGCGGCCATCCGATCGCCGGCAAGGAGACATCGGGCATCAACGCGGCGGAAGCTTCGCTCTTCGACGGCCATCCCTGGGCGATGATCCCGGCCTTGGACGCTACCGAGTCCGCGATTAGGGCGGCCGAGAACTTCATCACCGCCATCGGCGCCGTGCCGACGCTGATCGACGCCGAGGAGCACGATAGCTATCTGGCAGCGGTCAGCCACCTGCCACTGGTTCTTTCAACAGCGCTGTTCTCACTCGCCAGCCGGAGTCAGGCCTGGCCGGAGCTGGCGCCGTTCGCCGGCCCAGGCTTCCGCGACACGACACGCCTCGCGTCGTCCAACCCCAGCATGAGCCACGACATCTCGTTGACGAACCGTGAGAACCTCCTCCACTGGCTGGACCGCTACGTAGAGGAGCTGGCGAGCCTGCGCAAGATGATTGAATCCAGCGACACCCAAGAGGAGCTGATCGAACGGTTCGCCAGCGCCCAGGCTGCGCGAGACGCCTTCATGCAAGCGCCACCACCCAAGCCCGGCCCGGAGCGGCCGTCCGACCCGATGAGCGCAGGCGAACGCATGATGTCGTTCATGGTCGGCGAGTACGTCGTGCGGCGAACGAAGGAAGTGCAGGCAACCCTGGAGAAGCGCGCCTCCGGCGAGTTAGACGATCGTGGGAAGAGATAGTGAGCCGCAACGTTCAGCGTCCGTCACGACTCCGAGGCACCATCCGCGTGCCGGGCGACAAGTCGATCTCACATCGGACAGCCCTGCTCGGCGCGCTCGCCGAGGGCACCACGCACGTACACCGCTTCCTCGCCTCTGACGACTGCCTCGCAACGCTCGACGCAATGCGGGCCCTCGGCGTCAACTGGCGCCTGCAAGAGGAGGCGCCCGGCATCGCGACCCTTGAGATCGACGGCGTTGGGCTGCATGGCCTGACCGAGCCCGGCAACGTCATCGACGTGCGCAACTCCGGCACGACAGGCCGGCTGCTGGCCGGCATCCTCGCCGGCCAGCCGTTTCACTCCGTGCTCACCGGCGACGAGATGCTTCGTGCGCGGCCGTTCGGACGCGTCGTAACACCGTTGAGCCAAATGGGTGCGCGGCTCTCGGGCCGCCAGAACGATTCGCTTCTGCCCCTGTCGATCAGCGGCGGCTCCCTCCGTGGCATCCGCTATCGACTGCCTGTGGCCAGTGCGCAGGTGAAGTCGGCCGTGCTGCTCGCGGGCCTGTTCGCCGAAGGAGAGACGGTCGTTGAGGAGCCGCTGGCCACGCGCGACCATACCGAACGTCTGCTCCGCACGATGGGCGCCGATCTCAAACGGGAAGGGCCGGGCATCAAGCTCCAGCCGCCTGAAGGCCTCGCTCCGCTGGAGATTGAAGTGCCGGGCGACATCAGTACGGCGGCGTTCTGGCTCGTCGCCGCCGTCGCGCATCCAGACGCGGAGATCGATCTGCCCATGGTAGGCATCAACCCCACACGCACCGGCCTGCTGGACATCCTGTCGATGATGGGCGCGGAGATAGACATCGGGGAGCAGCGTATGGTCGGCGGGGAGCCCGTCGCGGACCTCCACGTGAGGAGTTCGGCGCTGCACGGCGTAGAGATCGGCGGCGAACTCGTCCTGCGCTCCATGGATGAGCTGCCCGCCATGGCTGTAGCAGCATCGTTTGCGCAGGGACGCACTGTTGTCCGCGACGCGGAAGAGTTGCGAGTGAAGGAGACGGACCGCATCGCGGCGTTGACGTCGCAACTGCGGAAGCTGGGCGTGGCGATCGAGGAGCAGCCGGACGGCTTCATCATCGAGGGCGGCGGCGCTCTAAGGAGCGGCGGCGCTCTAAGGAGCGGCGGCGCTCTAAGGAGCGGCGGCTCGGTTACGGGCGCGAAGGTGAGTGGAGGCGGCGACCACCGGCTGACAATGTCGCTCGCGATCGCGGGCCTGCTCGCCGAGGGCGAGACGGTGATTGAAGACGAGGAGTCCGTCGACATCTCGTACCCGGGGTTCTGGGAGGAGTTCGGCGGCCTAGTTAGCTAGCCAAGAGAGAGGCAAGGAGGGAGACCATGCCGGCAGAACTAATCCACATCGGGTTCGGAAATTACATCTCGGCTAACCATATGATCGGCGTGGCGTCACCCAATTCGGCGCCGATCAAACGTCTGATCCACGAAGGCCGTGGCAAGGGCGTCACGCTGGACATGACAAGCGGCCGCCGGACCAAGGCCGTGATCTTCATGGAGAGCGGCGCCGTCGTGCTCGCGGCGATCACGCCGGAAACGATCGAAGGCCGCGTCCGGACGCAGCTGCACGGAGCTGAGGAGGGTGAGTAACACGAGCTCAAGCGCTACCAACGGTGGCCCGCTGCTCGTTGTGATTTCAGGCCCCTCATCTGCGGGCAAAGACAGCGTGCTGGGCTGCTTGCGAGAGCGGCACTATCCGGCCCACTTCACCGTTACGGCGACCACGCGCCCCAAGCGTGAAGTGCGGCCGGAAGATCACGCGTTCCTGAAGTTCCTCACCGACAGTGAGTTTGAAGACCTCCTCCGGAACGACGGCCTGCTGGAACACGCGGAGGTCTACGGCTACCACTACGGCGTCCCCAAGGCGCCCCTACGCGAGGCGATCGAAAGCGGCAAGGACGTCATCATGCGCGTCGACGTTCAGGGCGCGGAGACGATCAAGAAGCTCGTGCCGGCCACTGTGCTGATATTTCTGACGCTGCCTTCCATCGATGAGATAGAAGCCAGGATTCGATCGCGCGGCCGGGACGATGAAGAGACGGTCCAGCGGCGGCTCAAGGCCGCCGTTCGTGAGCTGGACGAGCTGCCGAAGTTTGACTACGCGGTCGTCAACGAACGCGATCGCCTGGACAAAACGGTCGACAAAGTCGAGGCGATCCTGCTCGCGGAGCACTGCCGCGTGGGGCGCGCTCAGGTCTCGCTCTAGTATCGTGGCTACTGTTCGTGTGCCTGCCACCAGCGCGAATCTCGGCTCGGGGTTCGATGCCCTGGGCCTCGCGTTAGCTCTCTCCGCGGACGTCTCCGTCTCGCTCGCACCTCATGAGGGAAACGGTCATTCGCTCGCCCCAATGGTGGCCACAGCCGCGCGTGCCACCTATCGAAAGGCGGGACAGCCGGAGCCCGCCGAGCTGCGCGTCACGTGGAAGGACACGGACCCTGAACGGCCGATCCCGATCGCCCGCGGCCTCGGCGCCAGCGCCGCCGCTCGCGCGGCCGGCATCGTCGCCGCGAACGCCCTCATGGGCAAGCCGCTCACCGACGACCAGCTCCTGAGCGTTGGCGCGGAGCTGGAGGGCCACGCAGACAACATTGCGCCCGCGCTCTTCGGTGGCATGCAGATTACGGTCCGCGACGATGACACGTGGCTCCACCTCCGCGTGCCGCTCGCCAGCGGCCTCAAGATCGTCCTGTTCGTTCCAGACCTGGAGATGCCGACGCGAGAGAGCCGGGCTAGACTGCCCCAGCGCTTGTCTCGGGAGGACGCCGTCTTCAACGTCGGCCGAGCCGCGTTGCTCGTTGCCGCGCTGGGGCAAGGAGCGTGGGAACTGTTAGACGCCGCCACGCAGGACCGGCTCCACCAGAGCGCCCGCGCCGAACTATTTCCGGCGCTGGACGACATCATCGACGCGGCTAGAGACGGCGGGGCGCACGGGGCGTACCTCTCCGGCGCGGGATCCGCGATCGCGGCGTTCGCGACCGAGGGCGAAGAGCGTGTGGCGCGCTTGATGCAGCAGGCCGCTGTCGCTCGCGGCTTTAGCGGCCGCTCGTTGATCACGGAGCCGAGTGCGGCTGGCGCGGAACTGTTAGACAGCTAGCAGGGCTATTCTTGAGGCGTTAGTACCACGACTTGGATAGTGCGC
>JADFRJ010000095.1 GCA_022561355.1 Chloroflexota bacterium
TGTGGGCGCCGCATTGGACAGGCAGGCAAGCGTGGAGATGGTGCGCGGTCCCGCCGCGCAACGGCTGCGCAGCGAGGGCGGGATCGGGGCGATCCTGCGTTACTAGCGCGCAGCACCCATGCTGGTGGTTCGAGCATGCATGCGCATCTCTACGGGTCCGCCACCGTCTATAATAAGCCCACGCCAAAACTGAAGCGCATTCAGAATGTCGAACCAAAGGAGGCATCAAGTGAGCGAGAATGATCGAGAGGCTGACCTAAACAACCTGGCGATGTCCGAAGAGGCCCGACCGCTGCTCGACGCGGTGAAGCAGCACATCGCCGACAACGTGGCGCCGATTGTCGAGGAGTTCTACAGCCTGGGTGAGGGCCGTGAGGACCGCTGGAGCTGGGCGCCAGGCCAGCTGGAGTTGCTCCAAGGAGCCAAGGACAAGGCGAAGGCTTCAGGACTGTGGAACTTCTTTCTGCCGGATTCAGAAACCGGTGAAGGGCTCAAGAACCTGGACTACGCCTACATAGCGGCCGAGCTTGGCAAGACCCCGCTGGCCTCCGAGTCCCTGAACTGCTCCGCACCCGATACCGGCAACATGGAGGTGCTGGAGCGCGTCGGCACCGAGGAGCAGAAGGAGAAGTGGCTGAAGCCGCTTCTTGCCGGTGAGATCCGCTCCTGTTTCGGCATGACGGAGCCCGGCCTTGCCTCGTCCGACGCGAAGAATATCGACACTCGAGCCGTGCTCGATGGCGACGAGTGGGTCATCAACGGCGAGAAATACTACATCTCGGGCGCGGGCGATCCGCGCTGCAAGATCATGATCTGCATGGTCAAGACCAGCCCGGACGCGCCGCGCGACCAACAGCAGTCGCAGATTCTGGTGCCCATGGACACCCCCGGCCTCAACATCCTCGGACCCATGACCGTGTTTGGCAAGGATGACGCGCCCCACGGCCACATGCACATCAAGCTGGACAACGTGCGAGTGCCGAGGACGAATATGCTCCTCGGCGAAGGGCGCGGCTTCGAGATCTCGCAGATCCGGCTCGGCCCCGGACGCATTCACCACTGCATGCGCTCAATCGGCCAGGCTGAGCGAGCGCTGGACCTCATGATGAAGCGCGCCACGTCCCGGGAAGCGTTCGGCAAGCCGATCATTCAGCTCGGCAAGAACATCGAGGTGGTCTCACGCATTCGCATCGACATCGAGGCGATGCGCCTGATGGTGCTCAAGGCCGCGAAGGCCATGGACGTGCTGGGTAACCGTGAGGCCCGCATCTGGGTGCACATGGTGAAGGCCATGGTGCCGGAACGCGTGTGCCAGATTATCGATCAGGCGATCCAGATACACGGCGCCACGGGTGTCTCGCAATGGACGCCGCTCGCCGACATGTACACCAGTCAGCGCACATTGAGAATCGCGGACGGTCCGGATGAGGTGCACCACTTTGTGGTGGGCCGGCACGAGCTTCGCAAGTACCAGGAGGCGGAAGCCGCCGTCAATTAGGAGCGATCATGGTTTCGACCGAGCTATTCGATCTGACCGGCAAAGTGGCGCTGCTCACCGGCGCCTCCAAAGGCATGGGCAAGGCCATGGCCGAAGGACTCGCGGAGCACGGCGCCAAGGTGATGCTGTCGAGCCGCAAGCTCGATCAATGCGAGGCGGCAGCCGATGAGATCAACGCCAAGTGTGGCGAGGAGCGAGCGTTCGGCCACTCGTGCAACGCAGGCTACAAGGACCAGTTGCAGGCGCTCGTCGACGCGACGCATGAGCGGCTGGGGACCATCGACATTCTGGTGGGCAACGCGGGCGTGAACCCGTTCTTCGGACCCATGTCCGAAATATCCGATGAAGCCTACGACAAGATCATGTCCACGAACGTCAAGGCCAACCACTGGCTGGTGCAGATGGTGGCGCCGGACATGATCGAACGCGGCAGCGGGTCCATCATGATCACCTCCAGCACAGGGGCCTTTGCGCCATCGCCCGTGCTGGGCACCTACAACATCTCGAAGCTCGCTGTGATTGCGCTCGTAAGGAATCTGGCCGGCGAGCTGGGGCCACGCGGTGTGCGCGTCAACGCCATCTGCCCGGGCCTGATCAAGACCGCCTTTTCGCAGGCGCTCTGGGACAACCCGCAGGCAGAGCAGCGTGTCAACCAGCAGATCCCGCTGCGGCGGCTCGGCGAAGCCGACGACCTTAAAGGGCTCGCGGTGTTTCTGGCCTCTGATGCGAGTGCATACATCACCGGACAAGCGCTCACCGTCTGCGGTGGGTCGAATATGTGGAGCTAGGCGGAATGGCCGCAGCCAAGAACCCGACGCGAAGCGAAGCCATCGCCGCGCTCACCAAGTCCGGCGAGCGCTATGAGTTGCAACAGGTAGCGATCAACGGCGTGCCGGTGCGCGCGTTCAAGAATTCGCCGTCATCGCTCCGCGTCCTCTACGAGGAGACACGTAGCGACAAGACGTTCATCGTCTATGATGACGAGCGCCTGACGTTCGTCGAGGCCTATCGCGACGCCGCCCGGATCGCGCACTTCCTGGTGCATGAGTATGGCGTTACGAAGGGCGACCGCGTCGCCATCTCCATGCGTAACTACCCAGAGTGGATCCTGGCGTTCATGGCAGCGACCTCCATCGGCGCCATCGCGGTGGCGATGAACTCCATGTGGCCGCCTGAGGAAATGGAATACGGCCTTGAGGACTCCGGCGCGAAGGTGCTGTTCGCCGATCAAGAGCGGCTGGACATGCTCGCCCAGTTCTCGAAGGAGCTCAACGTCCGTGCTATCGCCGTACGGCCTACGCGGGCGAACGACAAGGCACCAGAACTTAAACAGCTCCTGGAGGATATCGGCGATGTCGAGATGCCTGCTGCGGAGGTCGTGCCGGAAGATGACGCGACCATCGTCTACACGTCTGGATCCACCGGCCAGCCGAAGGGCGTGGTGTCGACGCACCGCGCCATCCTGAGCGCGCTCCTGTCCTGGGAGCTGGACGCCCGGGCTGGCATGCTCATGACAGGTGTAAAACCGGAGGGGCCGCGCGTTGTGCCGGTCGCTCTGCTGGCTGTTCCGCTGTTTCACGCCACGGGTTCGCACGCGGTCTATCTGTCGTCGTATCGAGCGCAGCGCAAGATCGTCTCCATGTACAAGTGGGACCCGGAACAGGCCGCGGAGCTCGTCGAGCGAGAACAGATCACGTCCTTTATCGCGCCGGCCGCCATGACCGGCGACCTGATTCGGGAAGCGAAGCGCACGAAACGTGATCTCAGCAGTCTGCTAACTGTGGGCGGCGGGGGTGCGCACCGCGAACCCGAACAGGTGAAGGAGATCGATGCGTCCTTCAAGAAGGCCTTGCCGAACACCGGCTGGGGCATGACGGAAACCAACGCCATCGGCACCGGCATTGGTGGCCAAGACTATCTGACGCGACCTGGCAGCTCTGGACGCGTTTCGGCCGTGCTCGACCTCAAGGTCGTCGACGAGGCCGGCGGCGAGCTGGCGTCTGGCGAACGTGGAGAGCTGTTGGTGCGTGGTACGTCGATGTTCCGTGGGTACTGGAATCGTCCCGAGATCAACGCCGAGCTGTTTGACGACGGCTGGTTTCGCACGGGAGACGTCGCATACCTGGACGACGAGGGCTATCTCTTCATCGTCGACCGGATCAAAGACCTGATTATTCGTGGCGGCGAGAACATCGGCTGTGGCCAGGTGGAGGCCGCGTTGCTCCTGCACCCGGACGTGCATGAGGCTGCCGTCTATGCCGTGCCTGACGACCGCCTTGGCGAGGAGGTAGGCGCCACGGTCTACGGCAGCGATACGCTGGACACGGACGCGTTGCGCAAAAGCCTGAGTGAGCATCTGGCTCGCTTTGCGGTGCCGCGCTATTTCCGATTTTCCGCCGACCCTCTACCGCGAACGGCCTCCGGAAAGATCTTCAAACGTCAGCTCCGCGATGAGGCGATCGCCGCGATGGCGGCGGACGCTGAACGAACATCCGTATGACGACAACAGACAGCCTGCCGGGTTACGATACGCAGCGTGTAGAAGACTGGATCGAGCGCAATGTGGCTGGGCTGTACCCGCCGCTGACGTGGACGTGGATCGAGGGCGGTCATTCGAACCTGACCTACAAGCTGGAGGACGAGAAGGGCAATATCGCCGTCATCCGCCGTCCCCCACTCGGGAAGCTGCTGCCTAAGGCGCATGACATGGCTCGCGAGTGGGCGCTGATCTCTGCGCTCGGACCGACCGCTGTGCCCGTGCCGGCCGCGCTCGGCTTCTGCGAGGACGTCGACGTAACAGGGGCCCACTTCTATCTCATGGAGTTCGTGGAGGGCAACCCCCTCTATGGCGTGAACGACACCGAGAGATGGCTGCCAGAAGCAAGCCGTATGAAGTTTGCGAGCAGGTTTATCGAGGTGTTGGCGGAACTGCACGCACTGGACCCTGATGTCGTTGGCCTCGGTGACTTGGGCAAGAAGGAGAACTACGTCGGACGTCAGCTGAAGACCTGGTATCGGTCCTGGAACGCCTCGATCGAGGGAGCTGAATTCGACGACCCCCGGGCCCACACGCTGCAGGAATACTTTCTCGCCAACATGCCCGAACAGGGTCCGGCGAAGGTCGTCCACGGTGACTACAGCGTCCACAACATCCTGACCACGCCTGAGGGCGGCATCGCAGCGGTCCTCGATTGGGAGATCTCGACGCTCGGCGATCCGCTCGCCGACCTCGCGTATGCGCTCAACCAATGGCCGGATGGAAGCGCCCCGGTCTCCCCTCGCGGGGCGCCGGCGACGTCCGCGCCGGGGTTTCCCACGCGCATGGAAATGGCGGACTGGTACGCAGAGCGAACTGGCCGAGACCTTTCGCTGTTGGACTACTATGCCGGCTTCAATCGCTGGAAAACGGCCGCGATCACCCATGGCGTGTATGCGAGGTACATGGAGGGACAGAAGAGCACTGAGGGCGTGGACCTGGAGGGCCTGCGGAAGAGCGTCGAGTATGCTCTCACGCTGGCCGAGCAGGCCGTCGCACGATTGGAGAGCAAGTAGCAGAGCAGAGGAGGCACATCGATGGCAGCCGAAGAGATCGATACTGGAACGACGGACTTACTGGCAGTACTAGATGGTGGAGTGCTGACGTTAACCATGAACCGCCCTGAGGTGCGCAACGCGATGTCCGGCGCGATGACGGGCGCCTTAGCGGAGCAGCTCGCCGCCGCGGAGCTGAACGCCGCGGTCAAGTGCGTGGTCCTCACGGGCGCCGGCAAAGGGTTCTGCGCCGGTGGCGACGTGAAGGCGATGGCTGGTGGAGAAGGAGGCGGGTCAGCGGCACCTACTACACTTGATGGCGCCATTCACACGCAGAGGGTCAACCAACGCGCGACGGCGGGCAAGCTCCACAAGATGCCTAAGCCAACGGTCGCGTCGCTGCCCGGCGCCGCCGCCGGCGCTGGCTTAGCGCTCGCGCTCGCCTGCGACCTGAGGATCATGGCCAGCAACGCCATACTCACCACGGCATTTGCCCGCGTCGGCTTCTCCGGCGACTACGGCGGTACCTACTTCATGACGCAACTGGTCGGTTCGGCCAAAGCGCGTGAACTCTACTTCCTATCGGAGCGCGTCAGCGCGGAGGAAGCGCTGGGTCTGGGCCTGACGAACTGGGTCTGCGAGCCGGAAGAGCTGGCTGATAAGACCCGCGAGCTAGCGCATCGGCTCGCCTCCGGCCCGACGGTCGCCTTCAGGTACATGAAGGAGAACCTGAATCGCGCTCTGAGCGGCGACGTCGACGACTGCCTCGACCTCGAAGCGACCCACCACATTCACACAGGCATGACGGAAGATCATCGGGCCGCGGTCAAGGCCTTCGTCGCCAAAGAGGAGCCGGTCTTTAAGGGACGATAAACGTGGGGAACGCGGTTCCCCTACTGCGCGGCCGCCTCCTCGGCGTAGGTGGCGAACGACTCCTTCAGGCTGGCGCTGTTGAGCAGCGCCTGGGCGACAAGCTTGCCATCGTCGGGGTCGGTGAGTGACGTGAGTACCCAGAAGGACTCGGTGCGGCGGCTTTCGCTGAGCTGGACGACCTCGCGCTCGATCTTGTATTCCTTGCCAACGAACACCGGCCCGTTGACCATGCGGATCTCCAGGTCTGCGAAGAGCCCCACGGCCGGACCGCGCACCGGGATCTGCGACTCGCGGCTCGTGTACTGCGTGAGGGGGCCGATCATCTCAAGAGGCACAATCGCTCGGCCCCAGGGGGACTTCGGTCCGCCTTCAGGCGTGCACCAATCCGAACGCTCCGTGATCACCTCAAGCTTGTCCGCGAGCGTGAAGGGATAGAGCGCGCCCAGGTCCTGGTCGAAATCCATCTTCACGGTGCCGGGCGGACTGCGGTAGCCGACCTTCACGTCGCGTAGGATGATCAGCTTCTCGGGAGTCTTGAGCTGGTTACGCCGCGCTTCGAGCGTAGTCTCCGGATGGTCGGGGCCGAGCGTCGCGCTGCCCTCTAGTACGGGCGTGCCGTCCTTTTTCTCGGCCCAGATGCGGACGTAGTTCGGTCGGTCGGTTGTTTCGACGAATGCCTTGACCTCTTCGCCCTCAACGACCGGGTTCTTGTAGTGCGCGCTGAGGCAGCCGTGCTCTTCCCAATCGCGGCCCCATAGTTGGTGCAGCAGCGGGACGAACTGGCTGAAATGGGTGGGCCCTTCGATCGGCGCCCCTTTGAAGCCAAGATCTTTTGCCATGCTGGCATCGTGGATCGATGCGTGTCCGCCGTACTCCTGTGTGGCGAGCATCTGGCGCGGTGCGCGATATGGCCCGGAGATGGTCAGTGGTGTGTCGAAGACTCTCTCGTTCATCGGCGAATGAAGGAAGGCTCGTACGCCTCCTCGGGATTCGCTCTCACTCGCTCGTCCAGTGCTTTCGCGTCCTCACCAATCAGGATGCGCCACTCCTCGTTGCGCACTCCGTCCAGGATGATGGTCGCCGCCTGCGCGGCCGAGACGGGAGCGTTGTCACGGAACTGCTCAGCTCGCTGCTTCATGGCCGCCCTGAGTTGGTCGTCGCTGGCGCCTTCGGTAGGCATGCCCTGACGCGCCATGCGCTTTCGGGCATCCGCCAGCTCTTCAGCAGACATGTCCTCGATCCCGGGCTTGCCGTGGACGATCCGGCTGTTGATCGCAATCGACGTGCCGACGTGTCCCGGCATCACGACCGCGGCCTTGACGTGGGGCGCGTTCACGCGCAAATCGGTCAGCAGCGCCTCCGTGAAGCCTTTGACCGCGAACTTCGCTGCGCTGTATGCCGTGTGCGCAATTCCCGGGCCAAGACATGCCCAGAAGCCGTTCACGCTGCTGGTGTTCACGAGGTACCCTTCCGGGCTGGCGACCAGTAGGGGCAGAAACGCGCGAGTGCAGTAGTAGACGCCGGACCAGCAGATGGCGAAGGTCCTGTCCCATTCTTCGCGGCTGTCAGCGAGCATGCTGCCTCCTCCGCCAACGCCCGCGTTGTTGAAGACCAGGTTGACGAAGTCGGTAGCGTGCTCTTGCAGGACCGCATCGCGAAACGCCAGCACTTGCGCTTCGTCGGAGACGTCGCATTCGTGTGCGGAGATGCGCGTGCCTTCCGGGGCGATCTCTTCGCACGCCTGCTTGGTCTCCTTCATGTTCTGGGGGAGCACATCGCAGATGGCGAGATGGCAGCCTTCCGAGGCGAGCTGACGAGCCAGTTCTCGGCCCATGCCGGTCCCGGCGCCCGTGATCACGGCGAGCTTATCGCTGAAATCCTTCATGCGAGGGAGTATATACATAGTGTGGGTGTGCTGGCCAAGGCTGCCTGCCGAATCACTTGCCTCGCGTTTGTTGCAGAACTTCGCGCCCTGAGGACTTCCGTTGCCGCAAGTTTCACAGCGTATCTTTCGTTACGGTTCTAGCAATCTGCATAAGGCAGGCAGGCTCGCTGCTCGGACAGCAGCAGCTCACGATCTTGGAGTCCAGGAAGACGCTGCCAAGGCATTTGACCGGGCGCTAGCAAACCGTTAGCAAATGATAGACTGGATGAATGGAACAGTAGCCGTCTTAGATACGTGCCGGGGTGGCGAAATTGGCATACGCAGCGGACTTAAAATCCGCCGTCCCGCAAGGGACTTGTGGGTTCAAATCCCACCCCCGGCACCAATATAGATGCGAATCATCGAGAGTGTGCGTCCGCGCTGATGAATGACCCAACCATTTGACAGCAACCGTGACAACAAACCTGGACGGATGCTGGTAGCGGTTGGTGGACGAGACAAAGGCCTCCAGGGCGTTGGTTTAGAGTCCCGTAGAACGAATTAGACACTCCGATTCGCAGCGGTGTTCCCGGACGCCAGCTCGCTTAGGGCGCGGTTGGCAGATCTCCGGC
>JADFRJ010000285.1 GCA_022561355.1 Chloroflexota bacterium
AGGGAAACGCGCGGGAGTGGGCAGATCCTTATCGACCAGCACGACCTTCTGCTTATTGTCTGCGAGCGGGACGGGGCCGACGTGTCGAATCGCGCCCTTGAGAGTCTCCAGCGCGACGTCGGCGGCCGCGACCTCCTTGTCCGTATCCTTGCCTTTCGGAGCGATCAGCACGCCGCCCATCACGAGGAATGGCAACGTCAGCTCGATCAGCGTGCTGAGCGGCGCCAGCGCCTTCGCGGCGGCGAAGTTGTACTGCTCTCGATGGATCGGGTTGTGCGCCGTCTCTTCGCTCCGGCGGGGAATGACTACAACGTCGTCGATCTCCAGCTCCTTGAGCAATGCGGAGAGAAACTCGGCCTTCCGCTGCTTCGCTTCCACCAGTGTGAGCTTGATCGTCGGGTCCACGATCTTGAGCGGAATGCCAGGAATGCCCGCGCCGCTTCCGATGTCGATCAGGGACTTGTCCGTGAGGGACAGCCCCTCTTCCTCAAGGACCGGGATCAATGCGATGGACTCCAGGAAGTGCCGCTTCTGGATGCCTTCTTCGTCCTTGACGGCCGTCAGGCTAACTCGTTCCGCCCAGTCCGTCAGCACCTCATAGTATGTCTGAAATCGCTCCAACTGTTCAGTGCTAAGCTCGACACCCAACTCCTGGGCACCTTCAGCCAGTATCGGTAGCATGTGCTTCTCCCTGCCGCTCCTTCTCCTCCTCCGCCCCCGATGGTGGAGATGCAGCTTACCTGTGTGGGTCGCCAGATGCGACCATCCGTCGCGTAATCCGGGAGGAAGTGAGACGTGAGGGCAAGGAGCATTGCTCCCGTATCCGCCACTTCGATGAGCGTAGCCTTCGGCAGATCTTGCCGTGCGCCTGTGCTTCCTACCCCCGGCTCCTTCAGCCGGGCCGCTTTCGTCTGTCTCAGCCTCCGCCGGCGTTCCGCAAGACTCGTGCCTACGAGCCGCAGGTTGCTCAGGCCTGCGCGCAATAACGCCAACGTTAACGGCTGTGACTAGTCTTGATCCTACACCAGCCGTGGTGTTTCGCGCCAGCCGTGGCGCCGCAGTGTCCGCTTACTCTTCCGAACCTGATGCGATGTGAAGCGGCTCGCCGGATTGGGAAAGAAGCTGCGTCTGCGCCTGAACGCGGACCGGCAGGCCCCAGATGTGAATGAAGCCCTTCGCCGCGGACTGGTCGTACTGGTCGCCCTCTTCGTATGTGGCGAGCGATGTGGCGTAGAGGCTCTTCGGCGAGCGCGATCCGACGGCGGTGGCCTGGCCCTTGTGCAGCCGCAGCCTGATCGTGCCGGTGACGTGACGCTGGCTGGACTGGACGTAACTCGCGATATCCTGGTGGTGGGCGGTGAACCACAGGCCATCGTAGATCAGCTCCGCATACTCGCGGCCGATAGCGGCCTTGAGCCGCAGTTGCGCCTTGGAGAGCGTCAGCCGCTCTAGCGCCTGGTGCGCTGCCAGCAGTGTCGTGGCCGCGGGCGCCTCGTAGATCTCGCGCGACTTGATGCCGACGAGCCGGTCCTCCATGTGGTCGATCCTGCCGATCCCATGCTCCCCGGCCAGCGCGTTGAGTCGTTCCACAAGCGCCACGCCCTCGATCGCATCGCCGTCCAGGGCGGCCGGCATGCCGCGCTCGAACGCGATCTCGATGTAGGCCGGTTTGTCCGGAGCGTCCGCGACCGACTTCGTCCACGCGTAGACGTCATCGCCGGGTTCGTTCCAGGGGTCCTCGAGGGGCCCGGATTCGATGCTTCGGCCCCAGAGGTTCTCGTCGACGGAGTAGGGGCTCTTCTTCGTCACCGGCACCGGGATGTTGTGCTTCTCCGCGTACTCGATCTCGAGTTCGCGGGTCGTTAGCTCCCACTCCCGTACCGGCGCGACGATCTCCAGGTCGGGGGCCAGCGCCTGCGTGCTGACGTCGAACCGCACCTGGTCGTTGCCCTTGCCCGTGCAGCCGTGGCCGACGGCCTTCGCGCCCACTTCGCGGGCGACATCGACCATCAGCTTCGCGATGAGCGGCCGGGCGAGCGCGGTCGCGAGGGGATAGCGCCCTTGGTACATCGCGCCCGCGGCGAGCGCCGGAAACGCGAAGTAACGGA
>JADFRJ010000286.1 GCA_022561355.1 Chloroflexota bacterium
CCAGAACGACCTGCACGGCGCCGGCGGTCCCATCACGATCCACCGCCCTGACGATCTCGTCCCCTTCCAGCAAGCCTTCCTCGACGCCTGTGAAACGATGAACTACCCGGAGTGCGCTGACCATAACGACCCCTCGACCACCGGCTACGGCCCGCATCCCATGAACAAGCGTGGCCGCCTCCGCATTAGCACCGCGCTCGCCTACCTAATGCCCGTCCGTAAGCGGCCGAACCTCGTTATCCGCCCAGATACGCACGTCGTTCGCGTCGTCGTCGCCGGCGGTAAGGCCACCGGCCTCGAGGTCGAGACCGATGGCGTCCGAGAGACGATCGACGCGTCGCGCATCGTCCTCTCGGCCGGCTCCATCCAGACGCCGCCGATCTTGATCCGCTCCGGCATCGGCCCGTGCGACGTCCTCGAACGCCTCAGCATCTCGATCGTGCGGGAGGCTCCCGTCGGCGCGCGCCTCTGTGACCACCCGGCGACGCTGATCGGACTCGTTCCCAAACCCGGCATCGCCGATAGAGACCAACCACTCATCCAGACCACGCTGCGCTACACAGCCAAGGGCAGCAGCGACGAGAACGACATGCAGCTCGAACCGATCTCCTTCGTCCAACGAGGTCAACCAGACGACCTACTCGTCGGCCTCGCGCCCGTCGTCGAGAAAACGCGCGGCCATGGCCGGCTCATCTTCGAGAGCGCCGACCCCTACGCCCAGCCCGCGATCCAGTCCGACTTCCTCAACGATCCCTGGGATGAGGAGCGCATGATGGAGGGCATCGATATCGCTCTGATGATGTGCGAAACGCCCGAGATCAAAGCTGTGACGGAGAACATCGTCTGGCCAAGGGAAGAGGTGATCGAGGACCGTGAGAAGCTGCGGAGTTGGGCCCGCCGCGCCTCAGCGTCGGGCTACCATCCCTGCGGCACCGCCCCGATGGGCGCCGGGGACGACGAGGGCGCCGTCGTCGACCAGTACGGCCGCGTCTATGGCGTGGATGGCCTGTTTGTTGCCGACGCCAGCATCATGCCGGCCATCCCTCGCGCCAACATCAACATCCCGACGATCATGATTGGCGAACGCTTCGGCGAGTGGTTCCGCGAACGTCTGATCTAAGCTCTCACACCTGTTCGAAGTAGCGCCGCCGCTCCCAGTTCGTCACGGCCTGCTGATGGCGTTCGACCTCCCAAGCTCGCATCCGCGCGTAGTGCTCTACGAACTCATCGCCGAAGTACTCCCGCGCAATGGCGCTCTCGCTGAACAAGTCGACCGCCTCAGCTAACGATTTCGGTAACGCGGACGCCCCCGACGCCTTGTCGGCATCGCCCTGGACCGGCGGCGGGCACTCCAGCTTTCGCTCCATGCCATGCAGCCCGCCCGCGAGCGCCGCCGCAAAGCCTAGATAAGCGTTCACGTCGGCCCCAGGTACCCGATTCTCGATCCGGCAGGAACCTTCGGAGCCGGTGATGAAACGAAGCGCCGCCGTCCGGTTCTCGACGCCCCAAGTCGCCGTCGTCGGCGCGAAGCTTCCCGGCACCAGCCGCTTGTACGAGTTCACGTTCGGCGCGTACATCAGCATCAGCTCCGGCATCGTCGCCAGCACGCCCGCGCAGTACGAACGCATCAGCTCTGACGTGTGATCTGGTCCGTCCGCATCCCAGAATATGTTCCTGCCATCCTCCGCCCAGAGGCTCTGGTGCAGATGCCCGCTACACCCGTCAACCTGGTCGCTGTACTTCGCCATGAACGTCAGCGCCACCCCTGCCCCTGCCGCCACCTCCTTCGCTCCGCTCTTGTAGAGCAACGCGTAGTCGGCGGCCGTCAGCGCCTCCGCGTAGCGAACGTTCATCTCGTACATACCCTCGCCGTGCTCGCGATTGTAGCCTTCCACCGGCACGCCGTATGCCACCATCGCTTTGCGGATCGCGCCCAGCACGTCCTCGTCCAGGCTCGCGTGGTGGATGCTATAGCAGTTGTCTCCCGGGCTCAGCGGCCGCAGGTCGCCGTAGCCCTTCTCGCGCAGCGACTCCTGGTCCTCGCGGAACAGCCGCATCTCTAGCTCCAGCGCCATCTTCGCCTGATAACCCGCGTCCGCCACGC
>JADFRJ010000096.1 GCA_022561355.1 Chloroflexota bacterium
CGCCGGAAGGGCGGCCTCTACCATTACGAGGAGTTGGAGCGGGAGACGAGAGTCGAACTCGCGACCCTCTGCTTGGGAAGCAGATGCTCTACCACTGAGCTGGTGTCACATGCGGCCGACACGGTAACTGGACAGATCAAGAGCAGTCGACCATCGAACAGATGCCAAGCGCCGCAGGCAAGAGGGTGCTAGGACCTGTAACGCCGCAGGCATTAAGCCGTTCTGTAGGTTGAGGGACAATTATCCTCAGATAAGGAACTTAAATGAGCACAAGAATTCGCCCGGCAGTGCCGGGCACGCAGAGCCAATCGGAGCGGCATTCCTGATGGAGGGCCGCTTTCTTCTGTCCTGTTTCGTTTAAATGGAAGATTCTGAAATGGGCACCATCGGCAAGAAGAATTAAACGCGGGATGCCGACGCAGAGACGAGGAGAAGGCATCGAAGCCACACACACACATGAAAGAAGAAATGACGCAGCGAGCAGTGGTACGTGACCTTGTGTTAGGAGCCAACTCCTCCCTGAAGGGGAGGCACCTCCTAGTCGTCGTCGATGACTTGGAAGAAGTATTGCTTGGACTCGAAGATGCGGGAGAGCCGAAAGCTGGTAGGGGTAAGACCAACGTGCGTCTGGTTTGGTCGCAGCTAGAGCAAATGGCCGAGCTGGACAAGAAGGCTCGGTACGGCTCGTGGGTTCAGGGCGACAAATGGGAGTTCGACTTTGGCCCGAGGCATCCCACGTTTGGCTGTGCCCGCTATGAACCGCGGGCTCTGGAGGGGAGTGAGTTCTTGCGCGCGTGGGCAGAAATGCCACAAGATCATCGTGCGAGCTTCACGCCATGGCCCCAAATTTGTGGTATCCACTGCATGCTGACGCGGTGCCGATGGGAGACGGCGCAACACGCACCCTGGCGACTCATGGACTACGCGCGGCGGGACGCTTTCGGTGTCTCTGTAACTGCGTTGCTCGACGGTCCTCCAGAGGTCAAGTATGTCCCTGTTGACAGGGATGCCCTGACCGCCCTCGCTAAGGAAGTCTTTGGCCTGGCGGTAGCAGAGGCAGTCCAAGCGTCGCTCATGGCGGCGACGGTCAATCTTGATCTCGTCTTGCCGGCGCTCCAGGGTGTGAGAAAACAGGGCCGAAGCGTCGGTGCGAAGCTCGTTCATCATCGGAGAAAAAGGCCGACGTGGAACAGCGCTCTGCGGGCGGTGTACCGAAAACACTTCGGCAAATACCCCGACACAGTCCCGGACCCAGACCAAATCGACGGGTGGACAAAAGCGATGACATTCGAAGCATGCCTTCAGCATGAGGGGACTTGCGTGGAGTGGTGGTGGCGGCGCGAGGCGCTCGATGCACATGCTGCCCAGGTCCGTGAGCTAATACGAGTGCTGGAGTATGGCCTGATACGTGCTGCGACCCGTGAGGGGCCGTTAGATGGATGCGTGCCCGAACGAGTCCTCGTCATGCCGCGACCGGATAGGTTCGGAATCGATGTGACCCTGAAAGGGCACTTTCTAGTGCTCCGCCGCGATCTTGAAGAGTGGAAGGCCATTCTCAGGCCGCTAGGCGCCAGGCTCGTTGAGTGGAGCGAGCTTGCTTTGTTCCTCAACAAGGACAAAGAAGAGGGAACCACTGCCAAGCGGAGGGAGACTAGAGTGGAGTTCTTATTAAGAGTGCGGGAGGCCATCGACATGTGTGCGGACTCTAATTTCCGCTCGACGAGGGAATTCATAAGTAAGCTTCTCGGATTCAATACGGTCTCTGCGTTTACGAAGAGATTTCAGCGTCTCCCAGGGGAACGGATTACCTTCGCAAAGGTACGGGAGGCTGTGCTTGGCGAACGTACGGGTGGACATTATGGTCAAATGAATCGGTAATAGTAGTAGTGCCTGATAGTACTTATATGCCTTCACTCGCCGAAAATGTCCACCCCCTTCGTCTGAGAAAAATTTCGGCCGCTCCCCCAGTGCTCCTATCTAAGGCAGTGCTCCTATCTAAGGTCCGGCCCGTTGGTGGTGGCCCCCCTCCTCGGTTCGAGGCCGATTCGGCTTCGAACGACGTCTCGAACATGCTCCCGAGCCACGGGGCCCGGACGTCGGATTCGCTTGCTTGTGGACCTCCAACCACACGAGCACTTGACCTGTCCCCATCCCGCCATCTGAGACGGCCTGTAGGCCATCTGGTGACCTCCGATGGGACTGGCGACCTGTTCCCCGTCATTATTCCTGTAGCGAAACCTGACTCGGTGCCATGAGTTCATCCAGACCGAGGTGTGCTTGAGGTAGTCGGCAGACTCAGTGAACGAATCACCGCAGAGGCACGTGGTCTCCGTTACGGGCTCGTGCTGAGGGCGTGCCAGGCGGCCATGGACCGTCGTCGGCCGCCGCCAGCGTTCGCCCATGTAGATGCACTTCATTCGGTCTCCGGCTTTGAGACCCGTGACAGGGTCGTCTCGAAGGAGAACCGCTTCATATTCGGTTCTAGGTGCCATTCTCGTGTAGGTCATACACTTAGGATACACGGTACCGTGTACGCACAGCGAGCCAAGTCATTGGCCATCTGGACATATCTAGCTCTAGACGCGTCTAGAATTCGAGGTGTTCCTACTCTGGATGCATCTAGAATCTGGACAGACCACCCGGATTCGGAGCGTCTCCATTGGCACGCTCCTCGGCGGTCCTGGATTCGAAGTGTCCCACTGCCATGTCGAATAACGCATGTACGCGCCATGACGCCCCCAGTTACCACCCGCAGTCTAGATCTATCTAGACTTCTTGCGAGGCGAGTCGAGCAGCGTCGTGCTGGCAAATGGTAAGGAGATGGCAGAGTCGCTGATGGACGGATATTCTTGACCTCGTCCGTACCGCGTCGATCATCTCATCCAGTTTTGCCAGCGTCAGCGTACCGCCGTTTGTGCCCATCGACACCGTCTGGGACGCTGGTAGACCGGCGCAGATCTTGTCGATGCCATCGAACTCCTTTGGGTCGGTCCCTGTGTCGCCGTTGATGAACGTGTCCGCCCACGTGCGCGCCAGCGCCTTCGCCTTCTGCAGGATCACGGCGCCCTCAATGTCCTGAACGTTGACCCGGCTGGCCTGGATGAAGTTGTCCACGTCCGCGTCGCCACCGAGGATCTTGAGCTGGACCGAGAGCTGGGTGAAATCGGGCGTGTCCTCCGTCCACGTATCGCCGACGTCCAGGAACGACACCGTCGGCTCCGTGTTCAGCCGGTTGTAGACGAAGCTGTTGCCGACCACCTCGACGAACGGCAGTTGGTCGAGGATGTGCTCTTCCTTGATCACGGTTTCGATGACGCCCGCGAGGATCATGTCGGTTGAGAGCTTTGCGGACTCCGCAAGGGTGAGGGCCATGTCTGTCTCCTTCTGATTGCAGCGGTCGTCCCGCCAGAGGGACGAAGGCTGTTAGCATAGGTCACGAGTGTTGGATCACCAACGCGGCGATGTCACACACAAGAGAGGGGGCAGGTCTAGGACCTGCCCCCTCGTGACTACGGTGAGACGAGCTTTAGCCCGCCGGCGTTACCCCGCGCGTTGCTGCAGGCCGTAACTGATCTTCTCCTCGGTGCTCAGGCCTGAGAGGTCCGGCTCCGATCGCGGCGGCGCTCCTACCGGGACCTTGCCGGCCTGCGCCTGCGACTCCAGATGCCCGCGCACTTTCGAGACGGTCTCGCGCGCTCGTTGCAGCGCCTCGTCGACCTCTGCCACCGTCGCACCAGACACCAGCTCCGCTGGCAGCTCGGGGGCCTGCTCCAGCGCGAGCCCTCGATATCGGTCGGCCGCCGACTGAAGCTGCGCCGTCAGGTCCTGCTCGCGCGCCTCGCTTTCGCCGCGCGCCAGCTCGATCTCCTCGTTTGCTTGCGTAAGCTGCGACTCCACGTGCGCAGCCCGCGCTTCACTATCGGCCGCTGTCTCTTGGAGCCGCTCTAGCTCAGCCCGGGCCGCGGCCAACTCCTCCTGGGCTGCTGTCAGTTCATCGGTCAACGTGCACCTCCTGTCCAGAATTCCGAACGATAGCTCGAAAATAGAACACAAGTGCTAGTGAGTCAAGGAAGGGCTGGCACTCAGCGGAGGGGCCGGGCTAGATCACGTAGATGGCGATCGCGGCGAAGTGGAGGAGGCTGCTCGCGACGACGAACGTATGGAAGACTTCGTGGAAGCCGAACACACGAGGCCACGGGTCGGGCCGTTTCAGCGCATAGATCGTCCCACCGATCATGTACAGCAGTCCGCCCGCCATCAGCAGCGCGATCGGGCTGGTGGCGTACGCCGCGAAGACCTCAGAAACGCCGGCGATACCCACCCAGCCGAGCCCGGCGTAGAGCGCGAAGCTGAGCCAACGCGGCCCGTATGGCCACATGAGCTTGATCAGCGAGCCCGCCACCGCCAATGTCCAGACGACCGCCAGCAGCGGGATGCCCCACGCGAGGCTGACGTTCAGGCAGAAGGGTGTGTATGTCCCGGCGATCAGTACGAAGATGGCGGCGTGGTCGATGCGCTTGGGGATGTGCCGCCACGCCGGTGGCCAAGGTATCTGGTGGTAGGTCGCGCTCGTTCCGTAGAGCAGCATGAGGCTCGTGCCGAAGACGGCGGCGCTGACGTAGCCTGTCGGCGAGTCCGCGATCAGCAGCAGCCAGACCGTGCCTCCGATCGCCGCGAACGCGGCGAAGAGATGCAGCGTGCCTCGCAGCGCGGGACGTTCGAATGCCAGCGCCTCGACGCTCATGGCTGAAGTATAGCGTGGAGTGTAGGCGATCTCGGCTTCCACATGGCCCCCGCGAACCGGCCGATTGGCAGGTTCGGTTAGTGTCAGCGATGGCGCGGTCGGCGTCCGCGACGCGTTGGGCCCGGCGAGTGCGAGCGGCGCATGTTAGAATAAGGCCATGAAGGCGTATCGCTTTTCCGTCGTGATCGAAGGGGATGCAGATGGGTTCTTCGCCCATTGTCCCGAGTTACAGGGCTGCTATTCGCAGGGCGATTCGTATGACGAAGCCCTGGCGAACATTCGAGATACCATACAGTTGCATGTCGAGGATCGCTTGACCGGCGGCGAAGCGATTCCTAAGCGCTCAGCGGCAGCACTAACGACGTTAGAGATCGCCGTGTGAGTCCTCGTCTCCCCCGCGTTACGTCTGCAGAGATGGCCCGAGCCGTGGAACGGCTCGGGTTTCGCATTAGCCGCCAGAGCGAAAGTCATCGCATCTACCGCAGCGACGAAGGTCGTCGGGTCACGCTGCCGTTTCATGCAGGGAAGACGCTTCATCCGAAGCTCCTCGCGTCTATACTACGGGACGCTGGTATCACTGCGGATGAACTTCGCGAAGTTTTGTAGCCTTTCTCTCGATCTCCCGTCCCGCCGCCACGCGCCCGTTCTCGCTGCGGGCGGTCTCAGAGCGAATCTGCTCTTGCTCCTCCAGCCAGCGGGCGAACTCCGCGTCCGGGTCCGCGACGCCTAGTTCGTCGGCGGCGCGACGGCGGCTGTGGATGCCGGCGGCCACGGGCGACTTCTCGTCGACGATCAGGCGGCTGCGGTCGCGCGGCACGACGGGACCCCAGACGATGCGCGAACGATACGGCGCATACGAGACGCCGGTCTCCTGCTCCAGAATGCGCAGGATCATCTCGTTGCGGCGCACATACGCCGCCGAGCGGATCAGCCGCTTGCGCTGCACCTTCTTCAACAGCGGGTCCAGCTCCAGGTTGAGCGCGACGCCCGAGAGGTTCGCGCGGCTCTCCCCGAACGCCGTCCGGGGCGCCTCTCCCAAGTCATGCAGCGTGCGATAGATCAGGTTTACGTAGTCGATATGGAGCTGCACGCCCCCGCCCTGCAACAGGTCGAGCAGGTAAGCCCGCGCCCGCTCCGGCAGCTCCCAGACCGCGCCGGGCTGCACCGCGATGTCCTGCGTCTCCGTTACGTTCTCCAACACGGCTATCGGATTGCCCGACAGCTCCAGGATCATCGAAAGCTGCGAGAGCGCACGGTTCAGCTCGCGCACCGACTCACGGATCGCCGGGATGTCGGACGCGCCCCAGAACTGCTTTGGCTCGCGCAGGTTCGGGTAGATCACGAACGGGATGAAGCCGTACGGGTTCGCCTTCTCGTCTACGATCGAGCCGTCGACCCACAGGTCGAACGTCTCCGCCGTCCAGACTTCGACCACCTCGACGCGATCGCTGTGCCGCGTCGAGGGCCGCGTGCCGAACGCGATCTCGACCTCGTCCGCCGACATGTGGTAGCGGCTCGCGACGCGCCAGAGGCGGGTGACGTCGTCGCCCAGCCACCAGACGAACAGCCCCTGCACGTCCGGCGCCGATACCCGCACTCGTCGCTCAACCGGGTCCCACGTCACCTTGAACGCGCCGTCTCCCAGCACGGCGGCGTCCAGCTCTGTATCGAAGTCGAGCTGCGGCAGGTTGTTCTGCTCCGCGACGAGGCGTAGCGTCTGCTCCGTTCTCGTCGCGCGCTCCGCCGTCTCCGGCGCGTCGTCCTCAGCGTCGACGACCGAGTGCATGCCGGACATCAGGTAGGCCGTCGCCTTGTCGACGAAGGCCTTCGCGTAGTTGAAGACCAGCCGCCGCTCGCGACGGCGCATCTGCCGCGGCCACTGGTCGCCCTGGTAGAACGACAGCAACTCCGCGTAGGCGCGCAGCCTGCCGGTGTCCATCCTGCCTAGCTGCTGGGGAATCGTGAGGGCGGTCTGTTGGGCCATGAGGTGTACCTCCGTAGGCATGTCACTCTGAGCAAAGCGAAGAGTCTCGCCTATCGTGCCAACGCTATGCTGGCGGCACGAAAGCGCAAAGGGGCTGGTGACGCGGTTAGAGCGAGCGCTTCATCCGGAGTGTGACGCCGAGCGCACAGAGCGTGAGGCCCCCGGCGGCTAGCCAGAGGAGCGGCGGGCTTTCGTCATGGCTGAACCCCGTTCCGCTGATCGGCAGGTCTTCCGGGCCATCTTGGAAGTCTACAGCGGGGCAGAACAGCCCAAACTGAGCGCTGGGCGGCGAATCCCCCGCCTCGTTGAACGCAATCAATCTGTAGCCGAAGGATGCCGAGCTCGGGCAGGGCAGCCCGCTCGCCTCTGGGGGCAGCTGAAAGCCTGTTACGTTGGCGTCGACCTCATACTGGAATTCGCTCGTGTCGCCTTGCTGGTTGCTGACCTCGACCAGGATCCGAAAGCCCTGCTCGTTCTCGGATTCGTCACTCCAGGAGAGCACGCCGTCAGCGACGCTAAGGATGATGGGCGTCGTTGGCACCTCTTGGGCCCATGCGACAGCGCTTAGCCCGGAGACGCCTGCAGCGAGAGCGATTGTAAGAACGAATGGTCGCATATGCTACACCGATAGTCTGGCTAGGCTATTGCCCGCCCAATCATGGCCACAGTATATACGTATTGGGCGGGCGGCTGGTTACCGTTTCCACCCAGCACTTGACGCTCTCGGCCAACGCGAGATACAGTCGCCGCACGACGAACGCACACACGCGCGGAGGCTGCCCATGACGACGAACACGCCAGAGGCCACGCATCTCAAGGAGTCGCAACTCGACGCAGCGGGCGAGGTGCTCGGGCGGGCGTTCTTCGACGACCCGCTGACCGAGTACATCTTTCCTAACCCGGACAATCGTTCGCGGCGGAACGAGTGGTTCCTGCGAACTGGCGCAAAGTACGGCCAGCTCTACGGAGAGGTTCACACGACGCCGGAATCGGTCGATGGCGTGGCGTGCTGGCTCCCGCCCGGCGAAGCCGACTTGACCCCGTTCCGCATGGTCCGCGCCGGCATGCTGATGGCGCCGTTCAAGGTGGGCCTGGGCGCCCTGAAGCGCTTCCTCGATATCTCGGATTACATCGAAAAGCTGCATCAGCGCGACATGCCCGAAGACCACTGGTACCTGATGATCCTCGGCGTCGACAGCGACAAGCAGGGCCAGGGCGTCGGCAGTTCGCTCGTCGCGCCGATGCTGGCGCGCGCCGACGCGGAAGGGCTGCCGTGCTACCTCGAGACGATGAAGGAGCGCAACGTCGCGTTCTACGAGAAGCATGGCTTCCAGGTCGTCGTCGAGGACGACTTGCCGAAAGGCGGCCCGCACTTCTGGACGATGAAGCGGCCCGCCAAGGCATAGGCTAGCTACTTCGTCCCGAGCACCTCGATGACCGTGTGCCGGCCCGCCTTGCCGCTAACGCTCCCGCCCGCGCGCGAGTACGCGGAAGACGC
>JADFRJ010000097.1 GCA_022561355.1 Chloroflexota bacterium
GGTTCTGAACGTCTCCAAGAAGTTCCTTCATTCACCGGAGATCATCCAGACGAAGGCGGAAGACGGCGGGCCAGACATCGACCACGTCGTCTACGAGACATTCGGCGGCGGCAAGTTCGAAGTGCTCCGCCGCCTGCTCGATGAGGAGATCGAAGGCTCTACGCTCGTGTTCGGCCGGACCAAGCGAGGCGTGAACCGTCTCTACACGAAGCTGTCCAAGCTCGGCTACAAGGTCGGCGAACTCCAGGGCGACCTGAACCAGCAGCAGCGCGACCGTGTCTTGACGCGCTTCCGGGAGCGGAAGACGCCGGTCCTCGTGGCCACAAACGTGGCCGCGCGCGGGCTCGACGTGTTGCATATCGAGCGAGTGATCAACTACGACGTGCCCGAGAGCCACGATCTGTTCACGCATCGCATTGGACGAACGGGCAGGATGGGACGGCAAGGCCTGGCGATCACGCTGCTGGGCGCCGAGGACCTGGCGAAGTTCCACGAAATCGAGCGTGGGTTGGGCCGCAAGCTGCCCCGGATGACCGCGGACGGCAAGATCGTTCAGCCGCCGGTCCCCCTCCGTCGCAACGGACGCCGCATGGGCGGCTTGGGCCGTCGCGTGAAGCGTTAGGCCGGCCTCCCGGTCGGCGGCCCGCAATCGGCGGGCTTGGAGTTGCTACGCAACTCTTGGCACGACGTCCACTATAACTTCTGCCGACGCCATCAGACGCTCGGCAGTACCCGCGCTGGCAGATTCGTGGCTTAGCATCGTTCGGCTCACACAGACTCGACACTGGAGCCATAAGCGATGCAAGCTTAGGGCCCCCGAACGATCTCCAGCTCGACGCGAGACGTCTCGCATCGTTCACATTTACATAGCTAACACCGCGCGATTTATTTTTCCTGCCACACCGCTTGGAGTGGTTGGTAGCTGAGCAGGATGATGCCCTCCTGCTCGATGATGGCGCGGGCTTCGGTGGAGATAGCAAAGTCAAAATCGGCCTGGCGCACGGACCAGCCTTCCGGCTCGATGGTCTGTAATTCGGGTGTGCCGAGGCCGGGATGCAGCGCCCACTCGCTCAGCCCCGCCGGGAGGTCGCGCAGCAATTGGGCGAACTGCGCCGGTTTGGTCGCGGTGTCGAAGGCGTAGCTGTCCAGAAAGTCGAAGTCGTTGGTGGCCAGGCCCTGCCGCTGCACTTTGTCAATTAGAGGTCGCTCGCGGACGCGCAGGGCGAGGCCGTATTCCTTCGCCAGACCGAACATCACGTCGAAGATATCAGGCCTGAGGTGGATGCGGATGGAATGCCAATCCAGGTGGGTCGGCATGAGGCCCGCCGCCAGAACCGTGTCGATCTGGGCACTGAATTCCACTTCCAACTCGTCCAGGCGAGCACGAGCAAGAAACTCGGCAATGCGATGCCAGTTGTAGAAATTGCCCGTCTCGTCCACCAGCGAGGAGACGTGCTCCTGGCAACTGATTGGCTTCCAACGATAGTGGAGGCTGTCGCCCACGGCGGTCAGGTGAACGCCAAACGGGATGTCGGGATGGGCGGCCAGCCACTGCATCGCGTGGGGGGCCCAGGCACAAGGAACCATCAAGGTCGTGGATGTGACCACCCCTTCCGTGAGCGAGCGCGTTATCGCCGCGTTGGCGGCATGGCACATGCCAAAGTCGTCGGCGTTGATGATCAACAAGCGGGCGTCGGCGGGATAGCCGAGCAACCGGTTGGTATGACGCTGGGTGGGTTGGCTCATCGCTCCGTTCCTGATCATGTTTATTTAGTTCGACAGCCATCGTGTGCTGAACCGACTGGCGCAGAGCGGCATCAAACCGGAACCGCAGCTCGATTATTGTATACGACACGCGCCTAGCTAGGACATCAACGACATCGCTAACACCAGTGCAATCATCCCACTGATTGCACTCATTCGCCTCGGCGTCATCATCGCCGTTATCGCGCAAATCAGGCCCTTGAAGGACCGCTGTGAAAGCAACGGAGAGGAGGACCCTTGGTAGTGGGTCAATTTGAAACCGACCAGCCCGACATGACTACCACCGCCTCTTGACAGCATGGCCGGGAGCGGTCAGAGTTGGGCTATGCCTGACCGCCCCGTGAAGCGCTAGGCGCTGCCTTGACCCGACGCTCGGCCCCCAACACTTCGTCCACTACACCTTCTTTCGCAGCTGGCGTGGTACCGTAAGTGCGCTATGGGGCGGTTGACCCTGCTGTTCGTGTCTGCTCTAGTCTTGGCGCTGGTTACGGTCGCTTGTGCTGGCGAGGGGGCCAATCGCGTGCTCCCAACTTCGACCGACGCGGAACCTCCGAACGAACGCATAGATCCCTTCAATCCCCTGATCGATGCTGAACGGAGTGAGCTATCGATATGCGTTACTGGGGAGGGCGGCTACGTTTCCGATACGAGCGATATTGCCAGGGTAGAGACGGCCCTTAATGACGGCCTCGCGAAGCACGACGGACTACCTACCGAATACGAGAGCAGGAGTGTGACAGAGGGCTGTCCCCCAACGCGTGTACCAATTGGGGTTGCCACGAGCGGACCCGGCGCGTACGGCAGGCCGGTCGACACTCCCAGCAAGCATTTCATGTTCGTCTACCTGCTACCGGAGGCCACATACCACGCCACGTTTCCCATTGGAGAGAGATACTCGCTTGGAAGCGCTGAGCACGTGTGCAGTGGCGACACGTGCGAGAGAGCCACGTTCGGCCTGTACCTGCCATCTAATGCTGACCCAAGCGATATTGAGCGGGCGCTGCTGGAAGCCCTGCGTCTGGTTCCAGGAACGCCGCTTATTAACGTGGAACTGACACCTGGCTTCGAAGAGGACGGTGGGATTTACTATCCGCCCACACCAGCGCCCTAGCAAGGGGAGATTGCTTAACCGCGTCCCACTACCATCCACCGCCAGCGCTTGACAGTAGGCGGTACCTCTGAGATACTGGCTGCACCTGAGATGAGGAAATGCTTCTAGGCTGGAAACGACCGCCGGTCGTCCTGCGGGACGGTCGGCATGGATGTTACCCCACCCGTTGTCTATTCGGCAACGGGTTTTTGTTTGCCCAAAAGCGCAGGTTTCTGTTTGCCCAAAACCGCGGGTTTTCGTTTGCTCAGAAATCGGCGCGCGGTCCGCCTCAAATCACCTATCTGAACCAAGCCAACGCGTAACGTAGAGATGAGGTGAGCATGCTTAGCATTGGAATTGATTTCGGGACGTCCAACTCGAGCGTCGCCGTGTACGATGGCCAGACGGTAAAGCTCCTGGAGCTGGACACTCACGCGAAAGACAGGCGCGTGATGCGCTCGCTGTTGTACATCCCGCGCGATGGCGAGATCGTCGCGGGACAGCGCGCGCTCGACCTGTACACAGAGCAGAACACCGGGCGGGAGGTGAAGATGGAGCGGCATTCCCTTGGCGAGATAACGATGACGTTCTCAGAGATGGAGGTCGTGAAGGAGGCGTACGCGATGGTGGACGTGAACGAGCCAGGCCGCCTGTTCCAGTCGTTGAAGCGCTTCCTGGCGATGACGTCGTTCAAGAAGACGGACGTGTTCGGCACAGAGTACAGCCTGGAGGAGCTGGTGGCGACGCTGGCGCAGCAGATTCTACGCGCCGCTGAAGCAGCGCTCGGCAGCAAGATCAGCTCCCTGGTGGTGGGGAGGCCTGTCCGCTTCGACGATGACGATGAGAAGGATCAGAGCGCGCTGGCCAAGCTGAAAGACGCATGGGGACGGGTGGGCGTCGACGAGGTCCGCTTCATGGAGGAGCCGGTCGCGGCCGCCCACCATCACGCTGCGGAAGCGAGGCTCGTAACGGGCACGCGCTTCCTCGTCTTCGACTTCGGAGGCGGCACGCTCGATATCACCGTGGCAGAAGCGCGGGGCGATTCGATCGACGTGCTGGCGACGGGTGGTGTGCCGATTGGTGGGGACCTGCTGGACTCCCGGATCATGGAGACGCGTATCGCGCCGCAGTTTGGCCGGGGGGCGCACTACGAACCGGAAGGGTTGCCGGTTCCGTCGCACATCCTCTCGCGGCTGCGGACGTGGCAGACGATTGTGGAGCTGAACCGCCCGGACCGGCTCGAGATCATCCGCGACGCGCGCAGGAGATCGGACTCGCCACGGGAGCTGGCCGCGCTCGAATCGCTCGTGACGCGCAACCACGGGCTGGAGCTGTTCAGAGCCATCGAGCGGGCGAAGATCGCGCTCTCAGACGAGGAGCAGGCCGAGGTGCGGCTTCAGGCCGATGACATCGATCTGGCGGAAGGCATCACGCGGGACGAGTTCGAGGCGGCGATCGGCGCGCAGGTGAATTCAAGCAGAGTCTGCGTGCTCGACGCGGTCCGGCAGGCCGGCCTGGAACCAGAGGAGATCGCCCTGGTGATCACCACGGGCGGCTCGTCGCTGATCCCCGTGTTTCGCAACGCGCTGCGAGAAGCGCTGCCCAACGCGAAGCTCACGGCTGCGGGCACATTCACCAGTGTAGCCGCGGGGCTGGCGCTGGCCGGAGGGACCGTGAAATGAGGCCATCCGGCCCTAGGCCTGCGTTCCGCGGCCCTCTATCTTCGTATCTAAGAAGGTGCTGCTACGCGGCATGCACGTACGAACTTGGAGGCAACTTTGGACGCAGGAGCAATTGTAGCGATGAGTTTGGGTCTGGTGACGATCTGGACCCTGATGATCTCCGCGATGGTCGCAACCTGGACCATGCGCGACAAGGGTTAACCACCGACGCCACGCTTGGTCTGTCTGGTTCGCTGCCACTAATGCCCGCGCATGGTTCGCCGGCGGCGTCCGGGTGCTGCTTGGCCGGGCTGCGTCCCCTGGACTCCCCAGAGTCGTCAGACCGTCACCAGCCATCACATCGAAGCGCCGCTGCTAGCGATTCATCAGCGCGAAGGCCGCCAGGCCTACGAGGCCCAATCCGGTAACGATGTCCCAGTGAATGACACGCCCCAGCGCCAGGTTTGCTGGAATGGCGAGCGCCAAGACCGCGGCCATCATTGCTGCTCCTAGCATCAGAGCCCGCAACCACCGACCCCAAACTTCTCTCCTGTCCATTAGCCACAGCCTAGACTGGACCGTGCCCGGCAACCGTGGTCGCGGCCACGGCTCTTGGTGAGACAGGTCACACCGGCGATCCGAGTTGGGGCGCACCATGATTAAGACAAATCATCTGCTTCCGATCTGGAGGATCATCATGCGACGCTCGCTCCCTATACTCTTTTCGCTCCTCGTCCTTGCGGCCATTGTGGCCGCGGCCTGCAGCTCCGATGGAGGCGACGACGGAGCGCCGACAGACACGCCGCCGCCCGCCGACGGCGGCGACACCGGCACACCACCGCCCGTCGACAACGGCGACACGGGCTCTGACGGCGATTCACTCGCGGCGACGATTTCAGCCGCCTGGAACGCGAGCGTCGTTGGCACCGGCATCAAGCCCGCGCTTGCGCTCGACGGCGAGGGCACGCCGGCCATCGCCTATCTGTTCGAGGACGTCTCGGAAGGCTTCGTGAAGTTCGCCTCCGCGTTTGATGGCTGGGATGCCAAGACGATCATAGAAGGCTACTTCTACGGGCCACTGGATCTCGCCTTCGACCCGGACGGACGGCCGAACATCGTCTACCACGACCACCAGGACTCCAGCTTCCAACAAAACTTGGGCGACCTCACATATGCCGTTAGGACCACACTGGGCTGGCAGGTCGCCGCGGTCGTAGACGACGGCCACGACGGCTGGGACAGCACCATTGCGATTGCCACCGACGGTATGGTGCGGGCAGCCGGCGTTGACCCCTCACAATTCGGGGGCACCGACGGAATCGAGTACTACGAGCTGCAGGACGGCGTCTGGGCCGTGACCGCGATTGGCAGCGGGCCCACCGAGTATGAGTTCAACGTGAGCCTCGCGGTCGGCGCTGATGGGCAGCCCGCTCTGTCCTACTACAACGATAGCGAAAGCGACCTGATCTTCGCCTCGTTCGACGGGAGCGCCTGGAGCCTCGAGACGGTGGCGTCAGAGGGGGACGTTGGCAAGTTCTCGTCGCTGCAGTTCGACGGCGAGGGCCGCCCCCACATTACGTTCTACGAGGAGCTGAGTGGATCGACCGGACGCGTGCTCTACGCCGTCCGCGATGCGGGGAGCTGGTCGGTAGAAGAGATCGGCACGCTCGATGACGTCCAGCTGGGGATGACGGGTGCGCGTCGAAACACGTCGCTGGCACTGGACGCGGACGGCGTGCCGCACGTCGCCTTCTCCGACCAGAGCGGCGTCAGCTACGCGACCCGCACAGATGGCGCCTGGGACGTTAGCGATGTCGCCACTGCCGGGGACAGGCCGTTCGGCCAGCTCGTGTCGCTCAAGGTGGACGCCGCAGGCGTCCCGCACCTGGCCTTCACGGAGCTGACGCAGGGCGGGCCGCTCAACGGCCTGATCGTCTACGCCACGCTGGGCTAGCGATCCGGCCCTACTTGGGCCGATGAGCATCGAGCGTTTCGAGATCGAGTCGCGCCCGGCGCGTGCTCGCTGGTTCTTTGGCCCGCTCCTCAGAAGGGCTGGAGAGTAACGTAATAACCGGCCCACTCTTGAAACGAGAGGCCTTCCTCAAACCAGACGTTGTTACGCTGACCGTACTCCCAGATGATCAGCCGGTCGGCCAGCATGTACACCGGGAAACGCTCTTTGAAACCGCGGCGCAGCGGCCTGTCCGTTTGGTATCCCTCCAGAAATCGGAGTGCGAGCGCAACATCCTCCCTTGCGTAGCTCGCCACGGAGCGCACGAGGTCTTCTTCGCCATCCCCGAAGTAGCCTCCCCCCACGTCGAACAGGCCTGTCACCTGGAAGCCTTCGGCCGTGCGCTGAGCGACGACGTTGCCTTCTTTGTAGTCCTGATGGACGAATGCAGGCTGGAACGAGACGTTCAGAGCCTCACTCGCCTCAGCCAGCAGTTTCTTCACCCAAGCGACATCAGCGTCCGTTGTTGCTCCGGAAGCCGCCCGACAGCGGTCGAGCCAATTTTGAATCCGAGACGAGAACCACTCAGCGAAGCCCGTTTCGATGGCATTGATCGTCTGGGTCTCGAACTCATACTCGCCGCATTGCGGCCAGTTCAGGGCGTGCAGGCGCGCCAGACTCTGCCCCATCGCAGCGGCGAGAGCGAGCCGATCGTTCGCGCTCAGCCGCTCGCGCACCTCAGGATCGCCGACCTGAAGCCCGGGCAGCCTGGGCATGATGACGAAACTCCAGCCGAAGATGTCGGTCGTTGGGTCGATCAAGTATGGCCAGGGAACGGGGACTTCGGTGCGCTCATGAATGAGGTTGACGAAGAACCGCTCCTTCGGGAACTGCTCGGCGGAATGCGGCGATCCCCGCAGGACGTACGCAGCTGTCGTGCTCGTGAGGAACACGTTCTGCCCGAATAGTCCGATGGGTACGGACTCGACATTCAACAGCTCGCCTAGACCGAAACGTTTCAGCGCGGCCTGGAGCTGATCGTCCGTAAGCTGTCCCAACCGCTCCGAGTATGTGCGTGCGGACGGGCGGCTCATTTGATCGCGGCACGCCACCCCGTCCAGGACGATTCGCCCGCCTTCCGTCTCCAGTCCTCGCGGCTCTCGCGCATGCCAGGAGTGCTCTGCTCACCGTACGCCAACTCATCCAGGAAGAAGACGAGCTGCGTCGCCGTGCCTTCGATCAGGTTGGTCGCCGCAGGCCGCCCGATGTCGTCGGCACTGCCGTGGCAAGCGTGGATCAGCCAGTCGATGGCCAGGAGCTTGTCGCGAGGCGTCCGGGCCTGAGGCCAGCGCTCCAGGAACTCCAGGAAGTTGCCGTACCCCGTGCCGCCGAAGAGCTGCTTCCCCTGGTACGACTTGAGGTACTCACCCCACGTGCTCTTCCAGCCGCAGCTCTCGCACACCAGCGGCTCGTTCTTGAGCCAGCGATGTTGGATCATCGCGCTGCACGAGTGGCACGCGGCGCGACCGGCATGGGCCTCCGTCACGGTGCGGATGCTCTTGCAGCGGGCGTACATCGCGT
>JADFRJ010000098.1 GCA_022561355.1 Chloroflexota bacterium
GTTCGTGTCCGCGCCCGCGATCGCTATGTGGAAGTCGCCGGCGAGCGCTACGGCCACGCCATCGATGCTGTTCGCCGCGTGCGACCAGGCCGCCGGCGTGCCCCAGCTCCCCGTGGCGCGCCGCACAGCATAGACCGTCGTCGCGTCCGCGTAGAACAGCAGCGCGTCGCCGTTGCTCTTGAGCGCCACAGCCAACCAAGCGACGTTGGCCAGGCTGGCTGCCGTCACGGCGCTGCCAAACGTCGCGCCGTTGTCGCTGCTGTCCTCGACCTTGATGTCGCTCCCGTTTGAGGCGACGTACGCGCGGAGCACGTTGTTGCTGTTGGCGGTGAGCGCCACGCCCGCGTCCGCCACGGAACCGACGTTCGTCCAAGAGCTAAAGTCGCTCGCGGCTCCCGGCGAGGCCGTGCGCTGATAGTAGAGCGTCGGCCCGGCGGGGTCGACGCGCAGCCGCAGGAGCGAGCCGTCCGCCGGGATCGTGACCGCGTGGTAGGCGTCGGTCTCGCTGCCGTCGTACAGCCGCTCCCAGCGGAGCCGGAGGACGTCCGCGATCTCGTCGGTGATCGTCACCTTGACGAAAGGGACGGAGCTTGGGTCCTTCTGGGCGGCAAGTAGCGTTGAGCTGAGCGTTCGCATCGGACTTAGACGGGACCCGGGTCGGTCGATTGCGATGTGAACCGTGCGTCGGCGGGCCGGTAGAGGCGGGACGTTCGTGCGCGGTTCGCCTCCGGCAGGCGGCTGAGCTGCTCGCGGAATGACGCCAATCTCACGTTCGCGAATTCCATATAGCGCCCCCACACGTCGTCGCCGCCGACGTTCAGGCGGTTCGACGAAAAGGACGCCCATTCGAGCGCTGCGTAGCCGGCCGCGCCGCCCGCGATGATGTCATCGTGGCTGTCCGCGAAGCTAACGGCGCCGTTGATCGTGTGGACGGCGTGCCAGTAGATGGCTACGTCAGGCGTGCCGCTAGGCGCTCCGGTAAGGTCCAGCGTGAGCGTGTCTCCCCATAGCGAGAAGGGGACGTACGCAGGCGGGTACTCGCCGGTGGGATACGCCGCGGCGACGATGCGGATCGGCGAGCTGAGGCTCGACACGTCGACATCGCGGGTGTTCGCCTCGGTCTGCAGCGTCGATTTCTTTTCCAGCGGGTTCGCGTGCGAGTATTCGAGGACGGCGCGCTGGATGTGTCGGTCCAACGTAACGTTGGACCAGCGCTCGTTCGTCGCGTCCTCGTCCTGCAGGTCGATACGCACGGCGGCTCTAATCGTCGCGAGGCTGCTCATGGTCTCCTCCTCTTCGTTGTGTGCGGTCGCGTTGGCGCCATGCGAGTTGCTGCGCTCGCGGGTGGGTGGGGGCGCCGCGACGGGCCAACCGGCGTCCTCGTTGGCGTCGTCCGCCGGCCTGGGCCGGGCGGCGCATACTCCACCACGAGCCGCCAGCTTTGCGGATGGCCTAGGGCCTTCCACGCTGCTCCGGTGTCTACGTTCGGGACTTCATTGACGAGGTAGGTAATCAGCGAGACGATGCCGCCCCAGTTTTCGATCGCGTCCTCAACGAACGGCGAGAGCCCATCGATTTCGTGCTCTCCGGTTACCGTTGGCTCGTTGTAGATCAGCGCTGCCGGCGGCCCCGTGTCGTCGAAATCACCGCCTGCGATTGTCCAGTCGACGCCGGACTTGTAGCGGAGCCACGTGACTTGGCTCTCGACCCATTCGCCGGCCCGGGTGCAGCGCGAAAGCTTCGCTTCCGGGCCGGCGCCGCTTACCACACTGGTGATCTCGCGGACGAGCTTCGCCGCGATGATCGTCGCCCCCGCAAGCCCGGAGACATCGAAGTCGACGATCGTCCGTTCCCATGTCGTCTTCGTTTCGCCTGAGTAGAGGACGATGTGGCGCAGGGTCGTCGCGCTTCCGTAGTTCAGCTCCTGTGCGAATTCGGGGGTGCCCTGCATCTTGGAGTCGCGAACCGGCAGGAACGTCAGCTCAGGCATCGAGCACTCTCCGCAGTTGGGCGAGCGCGTCCTGCAGGTCGACGCGGATCTCCCAGCTCGCGGCCTGGCCGCTGTCCGGGTCCCAGGCCGCCGGCTGAGGTTCGACGCTAAAGTCGCGCTGGATCAGCGATAGCAGCCTGGCATCATGCACCGTGAACGAGGCGTGCTCGTGGCCGCGGTCGAGGGCGTCCTGAGCGCAGGCCTCGATGAGCTGGTAGAAGAGGCGCCGGTCATCGCCGGGCAGCTTGACCTCTCCCAGGTACGGCTCGCCGCCCGGGCCCGGCTCGATCCAGAGCGCGATGCCCGCCGCCGCTCCCGCCTTCGCCGTGACGATCCGGTGCGACGTCTGATCGACGGCGCGCGAATCGCCCAGCGCGTCGATAGCGGCAGCGCGGTCGCTTGGCTCGTAGGGTCTCGTCGCGGGCATGAGGATGCCAGCCTAGGCTGACGGAGTGAGAGCGCCAAGCTGTATTTGGCACTCGCAAACTTTGCTAGGCGATGGTATCCTGACACGACATCATTTGGGGGAGGCGCTGGATGGAGGCGGCGGAGTGAGCTTTTCGAGGCAGCTGGGAATCCTGATCGCATCCGTGCTTCTTGCGCTGCTCCTGCTCGCGCCGAGTGACGCTCGCGTACGCGCCGGGGCCGGCGAACCGCCGCCCAACGACGACTTCGCGGACGCGACGGTCATCATCGAACTGCCCTACAGCGACTCGGTCGACATCGGAGAAGCGACGGTGGAAGCAGGGGAAGCGACCCCGTCTTGCAATTTCGGCGGCGTGTTCTCCACCATTTGGTATCGCTACACGCCACCGAATGGAACCGTCCTCGTCGCTGGCGCTTCTACCGGGGGCGCGAACACCGCAATGGCCGTCTGGACGGAGGGCGACTCCGGCCTTGCGGAAGTCACATGCGACGGCTTCTTTGGCGCGGCGCTCAAGGCCAGGTTGGCCTTTCAGGCAGAGGCGGGCGTGACGTACTTCTTCCAGGTTGACGTTGTGGCGATGAATCCATCAGCCAAAACGGTCTTCACGCTCGACTCCGCGACGCCGCCGGCCAACGACAATTTCATCGACGCGACAGAGATCTCGACGCTGCCATTCTCGGACGCCATGAATAACGGCGCGGCGACGCAAGAGCATAACGAGCCGGTCGCCTGCGTTGGCGGCAAGTTTGCGGTCCCGCCGCTCGCTACCGTCTGGTATGCGTTCACGCCCGATGTGGACGCGGTGATCGTTGCTGACACGGCGGGCAGCGACTTTAACACGGTGATCAACGTCCTGCTGCCGGGCGACCTCGGACCTCGAGCGATTGGGTGCGCCGCAAGCCAGAGCCGGTTTCCTCCGGCCCGTCTCGGCTTCGAAGTCGAAGCAGGCCAGCTCTACTACTTCCAGGTGGGCGGTGCGCCGTTCGATGCGGGGTTCGGAAACCTGTCCTTCGAGCTGTCGGTGGGCGTTCCGCCCGCCAACGACGATTTCACCAGCGCGGTCGAAGTGACTGGCCTTCCGTTCGAGGCGGGCGTCGATACGATAGCGGCTGGATTGCAAGCTGAGGAGCCCGCTCCGAGCTGCGCTCCGCGGGGCGTCGCGTCGTCAGTGTGGTACCGCGTGTCCACCATTGAGCGCTCGTTGATCATCGCGGAAGCGACGGGCGGCGCCTTCAGTCCGATTATTGGTGTGTACCAGGGCAACGAACTAGGTGGGCTGACGCAGGTCGTGTGCGGCCGGCCAGACTTCCCCGCAACCCTCGTCGGGTTCGAAGCCGATGCGGGTGAGACGTACTATCTGCAGGTGGCGGGCGTTTCGCGCAAGCGCACGTCGTCGGCCGGCGCCGCTGAGACGGCAGCCTTCGGAGATGGAGGCCACGTCACCCTTCGCGTAAGCGCACTTGAGATACCCGATTGCCCAGCCGCAGATTTCTCCGTCCCGGACCGTACTGGCGATGTCCAGATCTTCTTGACGCCGCCCGATCCCGAACGACGGCACGATATCCTCTCCAGCACCGTGGGCATGACGAGCGAGCATGTTTGTCTGCGTTTCGACTTCGCAGCGCGGGTCGATCCACCAGATGCCGGAACGGAACACGCCATCAATGGAATCCTCTACCTCGATACCGATTCGAGCACTAGCACCGGATACACGCCGTTCCTATGTGGTTGGGAACGGGAACTTGGTGTCGACGTGACGTTTGATCTGTCAGATGGCACCGGGCAGTTCCTGCCGCTCCTTAGAGGAGGCGTCTCGCGGGACGAGCAGTTTGGCATCGCCATCATTGAGGAGCAGTCGATGACGCTGATCTTTTCTCAGGAAATCGTTGGAGGGGACTCAGCGTTTCGCTTCGTGCTCAAAGCATCTAACCCGGCAGGGGGTGGTGAGGATTGTGCGCCTGACCGCAGCTTTATCCAGGTACCTCCGCCCGCAATTGGCGACGCCAACTGCGACGGCGCTGTCGACGCGCGCGACTCGGTGATAATCCTGCAGTTCTTCGCGAGACTATTGCCGTCTCTGCCGTGCGAGTCGGTCGCTGACGCGAACGGCAACGGCACGATCGGTTCGGTAGACGCTGCGCTGATCCTGCAATTTAGCGCGGGGCTGATCAATGTGCTGCCCGGTGAGGCGCGCGAAGCGATAGCCGCAGTGGTCCAGTTGACGGCTGCGAACAGGGGTATCTCCAAGGAACAGATCGAGGTTGGTTCGGTCAGCGCGGAGATCTGGCCTGATGCCTGCCTGGGGCTTGGTCAGCCGGCCGAGGATTGTGCGGAAGTGACCACGCCTGGGTACCGGGTGTGGGTGTCGTTTGACCTCGAAGGTATCGCCTACCGAACGGACCTGACTGGGAGCATCATCCGCGTAGAAGGCGGCTTCATCGTCTAGGCGCGCCTAGATCTGGCTGTAGCCGCTGCCGGTGCGGGCTGCGTCGCCGACGCCGGTGCCCTGCGCTTCTTCGATCCAGCCGAACTCCTTGAGGATCTGCTGGCTGTAGGTCACGCGGCCCGACACCTTGTCGAGCGGTTCCGTCGCGAGCAGCAGCGTCGCCTTCGCCATCAGCTCGGGCGATTCGCCGCGCGGGTCGTCCAGGCTTTTGACGAGCTTGTGGAACACGGTGCCGGGCGTCGGCACGACCTGTGACGGCGAGACGCACGTCACCGACACGTTGTCCGCGTAGACCTCGGCGGCCAGCCCCTGCGTGAAGCGCTCCAGCGCCGCCTTCTCCGCGCCGTAGCAGGTGCCTCCACCACGTTGCGCCTGATGATAGGGCCCACGGCCGGGGCCGATGGCCGCGCCCGACGAGATGTTCACGATGCTCCCGCCGCGCTCCACCATCTCCTGCAGCACCAGCTTGCTCAGGATGAACGGCGCGTGGAAATTCACGGCCCAGGAGCGCATCCAGCGGTTCGTGGGGTAGTCCTTGATCGGCACGAAGTACGTGAGCGCCGCGTTGTTGATCAACACGTCGACCGGGCCGTAGGCGTCGCGTGCGGCCTGGATCAGCTTCTCGCACTCAGACTCCTCTGAGATGTTGACCGCAACGGGGGTCGCCTCGCCGCCGGCGTCCTTGATGCCCTTTACCGTCGTCTCCAGCGAGCCTTCCAGCGGGTGCTCGCCCTCCTTGAGCGTGCGCGCGGCGCAGATCACCTTCCCGCCCTCAGCGGCGAACACTTTCGCGATCTCAGCGCCGATCCCCCGGCTCGCACCGGTCACGACAACGGCCTTCCCGTCTAGCTTCCCCATAACGCGTGTCTCCTCCTCAGTTCAGTAGCCTGCGGCTACCTGCCGCGGCGCACTTCAGCGCTGTGGTTCAGCGTCACAGCGCACGTAGTCTGGCACGACGGTCGGGAGCGGCGCAAGGGGCTAACGTAGGCCTACCCGAAGGGTCTGAGCTTAGCTCAGGCTGATAGCCAGGCTGGCCAGGCCGCGGATGATGAAGCTGCCTTCCCACTCGACGTCGTCCGTTGTGAGTCGCAGCTTGGGATAACGCGAGAGCATCGTCTCGATCGCGATCTGAATCTCGACGCGGGCCAGCGTCGCGCCCAGGCAGGCGTGGATGCCGGTGCCGAACGCGATGTGTGGGTTGCTCTCGCGGGTGATATCGAGACGCTCTGGGTCGTCGAAGACCTCAGGATCGCGGTTCGCGGCGGCCAGTATGCAGAGCACCTTCTCTCCTTTGCGGATCGTCTCCTCGCCGAGAGCCACGTCCGCTGTCGCGCGCCGCGTGATGGCGTGCGCCGGCGCCTCGAAGCGCAGCAACTCCTCCGTCGTCGATTCGAGAAGCGAAGGATCTGCGCGGAGGGCCGCTAGCTGATCCGGGTTCTTGAGGAGGTGGTACAGGCAGTTGGCGATCATCTTCGCGGTGGTCTCTTGGCCGGCCGCGTAGAGGATCACGGCTGTGTCGAGTACTTCCTCGGGAGACATTTCGCGGCCGGCTTCCGCCTTCAGCAGCTCGCCCAGCAGGTCGTCCGTCAGCTCTTCCCGGTGCTTCTCGAGCGCTTCCTCGAAGTAACGCTCGCCGGGCATCGCGGTACCGGGGGCTAACGCTACGCCTCGCAGCTTCGAACCCTTGCCTGAGTCTTTCGCTGCTGGCTTGGGTGGCGTGGCTTCGTGCAGTGATCCCGAGAGCAGCGGATCTGGCACGCCCAGCAGCCCGAGCATGACCGTGCGCGGAAACGGGCGCGAGAGTTGCGCTACGAAGTCCATCTCGCCTGGCGGCTCGGCCACGTCGAGAAGCTCGTCGACGATCTCTTGGATGCGAGGCCGTTGCGCATTGATGGCCGTTAATGAGAATCGATGGCGGACCGACTTACGGAGGCGGCCGTGGTCGGGCGGGTCGGCCGTGACCATCGTGGTCGGGCGGTCCCAGCGCCGCTGGGGCGGCCGGTTTGCGGCGGAGAAGCGCTCGTCTTTCAGCACGGAGACGACATCTGCGTAGCGCGTCAGCACCCAGTGGCCCAGCGCCTCGCTCCAATGAATCGGGTCCTGTTCGCGCAGCTCGCGATACGAGGTATATGGATCCGCCATCCATTCTGGTGTGTTGGGTATGAAGGTGACAGCCATGACTGCTGGATTCTAGCATCCGCCAACATCCGCTGCTGTCGTGTGGCTAGCGGAAGCTGTGCGTCCGTTCGTTAGGCACGCGGACGCCCTGTAGAGGAAGCGGCTCCATATGCTCCGTGACGACGTTGACCGCTCGCTCCTGCCGCTCGATGTGTCCGTGGACGATCAAGGCGCCCGCCTCCGCGACGAGCTGCTTGTAGCGCTGTACGAGGTTGGGTTTGGTGATGATGTTGATCAGCCCGTAGCGGTCCTCCAGCGTATGGAAGACGAAGCCCTTCGCCGTCTCCGGCGCCTGCCGCACCGCGACGAACCCGGCGACCGATACCTTCGCGCCCTCCTCCATCTGGTTGACGATGTGGCTGGGCGTAATGCCTTCGTGGAGGCCAGCCAGATCCATGATGTGTCCGCGCGTCGCAATCGCCCCTTCGGTCAGCCCGATGTCCTCGCGTACGCGCTCGCCGTCCGACATCTCTCGCAGCGGCACCATGTCGGCGTTGTACGGCAACTCGAGCGGGCGCTGGCCGCTCAGCGGCCTGTAGAACAGCCCCAGTTGCCAGAGGAGCTGCCGCTCATGGAGGCCAGTCCAGGCGAAGGCGCCCAGCCGGATCAACCGCTCGATTGGCTCTCGTGGCAGTTGCGTGCGCTGCCAGAAGTCCCAGAGCGATGAGTACGGGCCGGATTCCTCTCGCATCCCCGCGTCACCACTCGCCTCCGTCACCCTGAGCGTGAGCGAAGGGCCTGATCCTTCAGAACCCAACGTTGGTTTTGGAGGACTAGATTCTTCGCTTCGCTCAGAATGACGATAAGGAGCGCTGTTCGCTGCCCTGCCGCCGACTTCAGCGGGCGGTGTGGCGCTGCTCATGGCCACCTCGTCCAGCCGCGCTAGCCACGCCTCGCCGATGCTCTTCACGTAGCGAAAGCCCAGCCGGATCGCCTCGCCGCCGGCGGGCAGGCTCTCTATCGTGCACGCGGCTCTGCTGCGGTTCGCGTCGACGCTGAGTGT
>JADFRJ010000099.1 GCA_022561355.1 Chloroflexota bacterium
GAGTCCTCCATCCCCAGCCAATATCGGGGCGCATTCGTCTAGTGGCCCAGGACACTGCCCTCTCAAGGCAGAGATCGCGGGTTCGAATCCCGCATGCGCTACCAACCGCCAACAAGACAGGTCCCTCAGTAGTGAGGGGCCTGTCGCTTGTTTCTTGTGCTTAAGACGGATTCGGAGCCGGAGAGTTCCACCACGACCACCGTAGGCGCCCGCAGGTACTGTCCGCAAGACGCCTATCTCAGGGCCTCTAGCAGTCGGGCGACATGCGTTGGATGGCTGAGCCGTCGCAACACGGTTGCCAGGATCTGCCGCACTCTCTCCCTGGTTATTCCGAAAATGTCCCCAATCTCCTGGAGCGTCATCGGTTCGTTTCCTGTCAGGCCAAATCTAAGCTCGATGATGCGCCTTCTTCGCTCCGTAAGCGATCCCAGCACCTCGTCCAGCGCTTGCCGGAACTTCGGTCGCTTCACAGAACGGCTTAGCATAGCCCCAAGAAACAAGAGCATCTGCTCCGGGCCCGCTTCCGCCAACCTTAGCAGAGCATCACCGCCTCCCTCGTCTGGTCCCGCTGGCACTTGGCGGAGGATCTCCTCCCTTCGCGCCTGACCCAACAGTTCTTGATCCGGTGAAATCGGCTCGTGTTCATTGGTGTCGCTGGCCTCCAGTTGGTTCTCCGCGGCAGGATCGATCCCGAGCTTCTTAAGGCGAGACCGAATCGCACCCGAGTTCCTACCGAACTCTCTCGCGATTTCGCTTGCGGTCGTGCCTATAAGCCAGGCTTCTAGCAGCTGTTCGTCCTCCTTCTCAGACCAGGGCTCATAGGCGCGTGGGTGCGTCTCGCGAGCCTTCTTGATGTGAGCAGGAATGTCAGCACCGGCCCTCGTCGAGACTTCTTCGCTACCTTGATAATCGTCGTGTTTGCGCTCTTTGGCGTCGGCTGATGCATCTTCGCCGAGACGCGGGTTCGATCCTATCGATTCCGAAGGCGGATCGACTGAAGCCTTCAACGGATTAGCGACCGCCGTCAGCGGCGAATCAAGCTGCCAGCCGGGTTCGTCCCTCACGTGAATGCTATTGAGCTGCAAGTAGTGACGCTTCATGAAATCGTTAGGTTGCTTCCATGGGCGCCCCAGACCGAAGGCTAGCACCACATCGGGCGAGGTCTTGAGCCGTTCCTGAAGTATCTGCACTTGCGGACGATTCGGTGTCTCGAGGTCCTCCTTATAAAGCCTCACGTCCGTCACGGAAAGCTCGACGCCGTCAGAGAAGGTGAATCGCAAGCGGCCCTGGCCGTTCACGAAGATCCGCGGTATGGCTGGCCACTTCACCAACACGAGCGAGCAGTCGCCCTGAAGTTCCGGCGTCGCCAGACTTGTTCTGAACTGCTGAAGATCCGTTCCGATTGGTGCGAGGCTGCCACTCGCCGAGGCTTCACACAACTCGAGGAACTTCTCGGGTGGCATATCGCCAAGTTCAATACAATTCTTTGGACTGAAGCGGACATCTTCAATCTCCGGGGCTCTGCCGATGTCTTGCGTCTTTCCCAAGTCGACGATCGCGCGAATGTCGAACGGGCCTCCGTTCGTACGGAGTAACCTTGCTCTCAGCAGCCCGCTCACTGGCCGAACGCGATGCCCGGTGTCTAGGTTGATTCCCGCCACGCAGATGTGCCCGCTGTACATGCGCGTAAGGTCGGTGACCACCATCTTCATTTTCACAGGTGCTCCACACTCGCTTGCCACTGTGCGGCAAGTAGCTCCGCCACTAGCCTCCTGTGGCATCGATCGGGTTCGGGCTCGCTGCACAGCAATGCAGTCTTCGCCTGATAGGCATCCTTCTCCAAGGTCGCTGGAATGTCACGCTCAAGCATGAGGTTCCGAAACTGCCTCTCATACTCTGGCCAGTCAAGCTCGCTGCTACGGTACGCCTTCAGCAGCTCCTGAGTCGGCGCGAGGCGATCCTCGTGCTCGTATTTAATCTCACAGATAGTGTCTAAGAAGTACGCCAAGTCGATCGCCTTCGCGAATCCAGCGAGTTGCGAGACATTGTTCAGTCGAATGTCGACTAGTCGCCGAACTCCGGCTCGGTTAAGTCGTTCGAAGAAGTGCTGGGCTGAACTCTTTGTAAAACCGATAGTGGCGATCTCCAACTGACGGTACCTCCAAACAGATCGGGTTGCTCTGGGAGTGAATCCTCAGATATGCACGTTCCATCTGGTTCTATATGTATGATGTTGGTTTTTGGCCAGCCGTGGCTGGCCAACACCCGCGCCAGGAGCAAATGGCGATGGCAAGCGCGCGCATCTCCCTCGGAGCATAGGATCGCCCACCTTCGACGTTTTGCGATGCTCTCGAGGATTGCGATGCCATCCAGGAATCTCTCATCTTCGCTCCATTTGTCGTAGCGCACGTGTCCCTGTTCATCGTAGAAGTGTTGACCGTCGGGGCGCCCTCCTAGCTGGTGGCCCATGAATTCATAAGTAATGCCGGCATCTTCGAGTTGCGCGTTTAGGGCATTGCGGTTGAAGTGCGGCGAGTACTTAGAGTAGGGCTGCGAGCGTACGTCAGCGACAGCTTCGATCTCATAGACTCGCAGCTGGTTGAGAAGCTGCTCAAACGAGATGTTGGAGTGCCCGAGGGTAAAGATGTAATCTATCGCGGTTTCGAGGTCACTAGAGCGCATTGGAGGTCACCCGCCCCTTCTACAAGTCTGCTCCACCTGATTCTCCTGTGTCAGCTGGTCAGCCGTTGGTTGCCAATGATAACACGTCTCAACAGGCAGGGATCAGCGTGAGCCAAGAGCGCGAAACGAAATCGTGAGCGCAGGCTTGCCAGTTGCTCCACGCCCTATGTGTGAATTGACCTTGATTGTCTGCTAGGCCAGCCGCTTGATGCGCTCTAGTCTAACGTCAGCCCAGGCTTCGTTCTGATTGCCAGCGTGGCACCCCTTGGCTACACTCCGAGCGCTCATGACTCAGAACACACTGGATCTCGATGCGCTGCTGCGCCCGAAGTCGATCGCGGTGGTGGGCGCGTCCAAGAACCCGGACAGCCCCGGCCACGACTACGTCCAGTGCCTGCTGGACTTCGGCTTCAAGGGCGAGGTCTATCCCGTACACAGGCGCGAGACCGAGATCCTCGGGCTGAAGGCCTATCCCGATCTGTCGTCGATCCCCGGCGACGTGGAATTCGTGATCTCCTGCATCCCCTCCGAGGCGATCCTGGACGTGATCGACGAAGCGGCGAAGAAGGGCGTGCGTCTCATGCAGCTCTTCACCGGCCGCTTCAGCGAGACCGGCCGCGAGGAGGGCGCGGAGCTGGAGCGCGAGGTCCTGCGCCGCGCTCGCAAGGGCGGCGTCAGCCTGATCGGGCCGAACTGCATGGGGCTCCACGACCCGGAGTGGGGCCTCGCATTCCGGCCGGACCTGCCGCGCCGCACCGGTGGGGCGGCCTTCATCTCGCAGAGCGGCAACAACACTACCGAGGTGCTGATCCACAGCGACGTCCGCGGCGTCGGCTATCGGCTAGCGCTCAGCTACGGCAACGCGCTGGATGTGACCGAAGCCCATCTGTTGGAGTATCTGGGTGAAGTGAGCGAAGTGAAGGTGATTGGCGCGTACATCGAAGGTGTGCGCGACGGACGGCACTTCCTGCGCGCGCTGAGCGACGCCGCTGCCTCCACTCCAACGATCATCTTCAAGGGCGGCCGGACCGGCGCGGGCGCGCGCTCTGCCGTCTCGCACACGGCGGCGCTCGCCGGTTCCAGCAACGTTTGGCGGGGTGCGCTGCGACAGGCGGGCGCCATCGAGGTGCGGTCGCAGGACGAGCTGATCGACCTGCTGGTCGCGTTCGAGTTGCTGGCGAAACCAGACGGCGCGATTGGACGAAACGTGGGTGCTGTCGGCGGTGGGGGCGGACGCGCCGTGCAGGCCGCGGACGCCTGCACCGAGGAGGGGCTGAGCGTCCCGTCGCTCACGGACGGCATCCGCGCACAGCTCAAGGAGCGAGCGCCGCAGCTCTGGGACTGGATCGGCAACCCGGTCGACCAATCGATCCTGGCCGGCGGCGGCGTCTCCGGCGCGGCCGTGCTCGAGATGATGCTGGCGGACCCGGCGTTCGACCTGCTGATCGCGAACGTCGGCGAGGACTGGGTGTTGGGCAGGCCGGACTCCGCCGACCGGCTCATGCACATCGTCAAGCGCTTCGCCGAGATCGGCAAGCAGTCGCGGAAGCCAATCGCGTTCGTGCTCGGCCCGGCGGACTCGCCCGACGAGGCCCGCTGGCGAGCTGTCGAAGGCGCGCGCACGCTGCTCGTCGACGCGGGGCTAGCCGTCTTCCCCACGGTCGAGCGTGCGGCCTGGGCGCTCCGCCGCTACGTCGAGTACTGGGAAGCGCGAGCGTAGCCTTCACATCGTAGGGGCGTTCAATTGAACGCCTCCGCTCTCTCCGTCATTCCGACCCATGCGAGGAATCTAGCCCTCCAAGTACCACCGTTCATCGCGAGAGATCAGACCCTTCGCTTGCGCTCAGGGTGACGGAGTCATCTTGAGACCGAGCGCATCGTAGGGTCGTTCAATGGAACGCCCTCACGTTTTCCGTCATTCCGAGCCATGCGAGGAATCTAGCCCTCCAAGTACCACCGTTCATCGCGAGAGATCAGACCCTTCGCTCGCGCTCAGGGTGACGGAGTCATCTTGAGACCGAGCGCATCGTAGGGGCGTTCAATGGAACGCCCTCACGCTCTCCGTCATTCCGAGCCATGCGAGGAATCTAGGCGTCCAAGAAATTGGAGCCTGATCTAAGAGAGATCAGACCCTTCGCTCGCGCTCAGGGTGACGGATGATCCGCCTCCAGCCACGCGAGCAGGTCGGCGAAGACCTGGTCACGCTCTGGCTCGTTGAAGATCTCGTGCATGAGGCCATCGTAGAGCTTGAGCGTCTTGTCCTCCGAAGAGACCCGATCATAGAGCTGCTGACTGCCCTCCCCGTCCCCCAACGGCGAGGCGCCCCCGGCCATGATCAGCACCGGCAGCGTGACCGCGCGGACGCGGCCGGGCATCGCTTCGGCCAGATCGGCCATCGCCGCCCGGCGGCTGGCCGGTGGGGTGCCGTGAAAGACGAGCGGGTCATCCCTGTACGCCTGCACCACTGCCGGGTCCTTACTCACGGTCGCCGCGAGATCGGGCTGCTTGACGCCGGCCGGGCGCGGACCTCGCCGCCCCATGCCACCGCCCGAGAGGATCAGGCCGGCTAGCTCGTCTTGGTAACGCGCGGCGTAGGAGACCGCGATGAAGACGCCCATGCTGTGGCCCAGGAGGTAGACCGGCATGTCTGCCGCCGCTACGCGAATAAGGCCGGAGTAGCTCTTGAGGTCGTCTACGTAGTCATCGAAGCTGTCGACGTGGACGCGCTCGCCGCCCGAGCGGCCGTGGCCACGATGGTCCAGCGCATAGATTCCGAAGCCGCGAGGAACGAAGAAGTCGACGAGGTTGCCGTAGCGTCCGCTGTGTTCCCCATAGCCGTGGGCGACCAGCAGGAGGGCGCGAGGGTCGCCATCAGGCAGCCAGCGCTGATGGTAGATCTCGATTCCACCTTTGCCTGGGAACGTGCCGTCTAGGTAGTTCAGCGCCGTCTCCTGTATGGTTATTGGGCCGGCGGTCGCGCCTGTGTCACGCGATCCAACGGTCGAGCGGTTTACATGCAGAGCAAGCCTGCCAACATGGCAGGCCCGCGCTAGCATCCAGCGTTAAGGATAGCCCAATGTCTATCAACGAAGAGAAGCTCAACCAGCTCGAACAGCTACAAGAAGAAATCAAGCTAGGTGGCGGCGAAAAGCGCATCGAGATCCAGCACGGAAAGGGCAAGCTGACCGCTCGCGAACGGCTCAACATCCTGCTGGACGAAGACAGTTTCGAGGAATTCGACAAACTCGTCCTGCTTGCGGGGACGGAATACAACGCCGAGAAGGTCCAGGCTGAGGCTGTCGTCACCGGTTGGGGGACCATTGAAGGACGCCCCTGTTACGTCTTCTCGCAGGACTTCACCGTCGTCGGTGGATCGCTCTCGAAGCCCATGGGCGACAAGGTCATCAAGATTATGGACCTGGCGCTGAAAAACGGCGTGCCCGTGATCGGACTGAACGACGGCGGAGGCGCGCGCATCCAGGAGGGCGTCGATTCGCTTGCGAGCTACGGCGAAATCTTTCTGCGCAACGTCCTCTCATCTGGCGTCGTGCCGCAGATCTCGGTCGTGTTGGGCCCGGCGGCAGGCGGCGCGGTCTATTCGCCGGCGTTGACCGATTTCGTCTTCATGTCGAAGGCGTCCTACATGTACGTGACCGGTCCGGACGTCGTGAAGACCGTGACCGGCGAGGATGTTACCCACGAAGAGTTAGGCGGCGCGATGACGCATGCGAATCGCAGTGGCGTCTGCCACTTCGCGATCGAGGGCGAGGAGGAGTGCTTGCAGGAAGTGCGGCGGCTGTTCTCGTTCCTGCCACTCAACAACATGGAGGAGCCGCCGATCATGGAGACCGGCGACGACCCGGCGCGGCGCGACGAGGACCTCCTGCACGTCCTTCCGGACGACGTTGGCCGCCCTTACGACATGCGAGAACTGGTCTACCGCATCGTCGACGCTGGTGACTTGATGGAAGTGCACGAGCACTTCGCGCAGAACATCATCGTCGGCTTTGCCAGAATGATGGGCAAAACGGTCGGCATCGTCGGCAACCAGCCGCTCTACAACGCCGGCGTGCTGGACATCGATTCCTCGCGCAAAGGGGCCCGCTTCGTGCGCTTCTGCGACGCGTTCAACATCCCCATCATCACGCTGGTGGACGTGCCCGGCTACCTGCCGGGGACCTCTCAGGAGTACGGCGGCATCATCAACCACGGCGCCAAGCTCGTCTACGCCTACGCGGAGGCGACGGTGCCGAAGATCACGATCATCATCCGGAAGGCCACCGGCGGCGCCTATGACGCCATGGGATCGAAGCACCTCCGCGCGGACGTGAACCTGGCTTGGCCGACGGCCGAGATCGCCGTGATGGGCCCGGACGCGGCGGTCAACATCATCAATCGGGCAGAGTTGGCGCGCGCGAAGAACATCGACAAGACGCGCGCCAAGCTCGTCGCTGAGTACAAACGGCAGTTCGCGAACCCGTACGTCGCTGCCTCACGCGGCTTTATCGATGACGTGATCGACCCGCGCGAAACACGGCCTCGCATCATCCGCGCCCTGAAGATGCTGGAATCGAAGAACGACCAGATGCCCCCGAAAAAGCACGGCAACTTGCCGCTGTAGCATTCTCAGCAGTAGTCTCCGCCCCGCCCGCAACACCTTCACCTATCCGGCGTTACTGTCTGTAGCCCCGCAATATGAGGTCCCCGCCTGGATAGGATACGCCTACGTGGATGTAAGCATGGGTGAAGTGTTGTACTTATGCCTGGTGATCGCGGTCGCCTGGTGGGCGTACGGCATGCTCAAGGAGTTCTTCTAGGGCGTCACGCCGGCCGCCACTAGCAAGCTGGCGGCAGACAGCCCTAGCTCCTCATCGTCAAACGCCTCCGTGATGATGCGCGCCACCTCGTTCGGCAGGAGCTGCAGGAGCGACGCCTGGCAGAAGGTACACGAAACCGCCGCGTCGCTACGGCGGAAGCTCAGCAATCAACCCCGCGGCGAACTGCAGGATGAGGGAAGCGTCGATCGGGTTGATCCTGCCGTCTTCGTTGACGTCCGCTGAACCTCCGCACGGCATGGCATCGATGAGGCCCGCAGCGAACTGCAGTATAAGCGCCGCATCCACCGGGTTGACCACCCCGTCGCACGAGACGTCGCCGGAGAGCGGCACCGGCGTTGGCGTTCGCGTTGGTGTTCGGGTGCTCGTTGGCGTACGCGTTGACGTGTTGGCAGGAGACGGCGTTGCCGTGGCCGGTACGCTCGCAGGATCGTTCGGATCTGAGCCA
>JADFRJ010000100.1 GCA_022561355.1 Chloroflexota bacterium
CCTGGCCCCCGTCCCGCCCGGCTGCAGCTCCACCTCCTGCCCCACCTCGAACGAGCCGTCCAGCAGCGTCCCCGTGACGACCGTCCCGAAGCCCGCGACCGTGAAGGAGCGGTCGACCGGCAGCCGCGGCCGCCCGATGTCCGGCTTCGGCGTCGTCGACTCTAACTCTTGATCCAGCACGCGCTTCAGCTCGTCCAGCCCATCGCCGGTCGTGCCGGAGCAGGCGACGAGCGGCGAGCCTTCCAGCGTCGTGCCATCGACGGCCTCCAGCACGTCGGCCGAGACCAGCTCCAGGAAGTCCGCCTCCACCAGGTCCTTCTTCGTCACGACCAGCACGCCGCGTTCGATGCCCAGGAGATCTAGGATGGCGAGATGCTCCCGCGTCTGCGGCATCACGCCCTCGTCCGCCGCGACGACGAGCAGCGCCATGTCGATGCCCCCGGCGCCTGCCAGCATGTTCTTGATGAAGCGCTCGTGCCCCGGCACGTCGACGAGGCTCACCTCGCGGCCCGAGGGCAGCGTCATCCACGCGAACCCCAGGTCGATCGTCATCCCGCGCTCCTTCTCCTCGCGCAGGCGGTCGGGGTCGATGCCCGTCAGCGCCTCGACGAGCACGCTCTTGCCGTGGTCGACGTGGCCTGCCGTGCCGATGACGTACATAGCTAGATAGATAACCTCCAGTTACTATGATAGCGATCACGTTTAGCCGACCGGCTCCCACGGGGGCCATCAGTGAGGGTCTTAGAATGGTGCCTGGCTCAATCAATCAACCTTTTGAGACAGATGACCAGGTCGAACTGCTTGAGCGTTTCGTCCTGGACAACGTTGAACTGAGCCGCCTGGAAGAGCTCGCAGATCCGTTCAACATCTTTGAAGCGCTGGGCGTTGTGGCGCAGGAAACGAGACATTCCAATTTCCTAGCCTGGTTGCTTGATCCAAGCCAGAACCACGGCCTAGGTGAACTCTTTCTGAAGAGCATGCTCATGCTCACGAGCTCACGCGCCAAGGCAGACGGCATTGACACGCTGTCTCCTATTGATGTGGACGTCTGGGACTTGTCCGGCACGGAAGTCCGCCGAGAGTGGCAACACATCGACATCTGCCTGATCAACGAAGCGCGAAAGTTCATCTGCGTAATCGAAAATAAGGTCCACTCCTCGGAACATAGCAACCAACTCAAGCGCTATCGAGAGATCGTCGAGCTTGCCTATCCGGACTGGAACCACCACTTCGTATTTCTAACGGCAACTGATGACGAACCCTCGGACAATGAGCACTATGTACGCATCACCTACGAAGACGTCTGCCAGACGATTGAACATGTACTCAAGCTTAGGGCGAAGGCATTGACCAACGACGTTCAGATTGCATTGTCCCACTATCTCACTCTGGTCAGGAGGCACATCATGCCAGATCTGGAAGTACAAGACCTCTGTCGGAGAATCTACGCTAAGCACCGCCAGGCTTTGGACCTGATCTTCGAGCACCGTCAGGACCTACAATCCGAGCTGCGGGATGCGCTAGTAGCTATGGTGGAGGAGGATCCGCAGTTTCTTACTGACATTAGCTCCAAGCAGTGGATACGCTTTCTCCCGGAGAATTGGGAGATACCCAAGCTACAGCGCGGCGAGGGTTGGACATCCAGCCACAGGATGCTACTGCTTCAGTTTTACAACAGACCGGACTCACTCAGTCTTACCGTCCATCTCGGACCCGGCGATCAGGGTGTTCGCCAGGAGGTATTCAACCTCGTAAGGGAAACGGGCGCACCGTTCAGGCGGAGCCAGAAGATGCGACTTACTAAGTGGTTCCTACTATATGACAAGCCGTTTCTTCGGGCCGACGACTACGAAGACGCTGACTTGGATGAGATAATGACCCGCGTCAAAAGCGTCTGGGCAGAGTTCAAGAAACGCGAACTCCCGAAACTCCAGAGTGCTCTGGAACCGGTGTTAAGAACGGGACCGACCAGCCCGACAACCTAGGCGTGTGTGCGGATGCTTTCGAGCGCCTGGATGTACTCGTCCGGCAGGTTGTGGTCGCGGCAGCCGGTGATGATCAGCCCCAGGTATTCGCGTCCGGGCGCGAACTCGCCCGTCTTGTTCGCGAAGTAGGCCATCGCCTCCAGCTCCGTTCCCTCGTCGTCGAAGACGCTGACGTCGATGCGGCGGTAGGCGCGCGGCACGCCCTCGAACTCGTCCAGCGATGCCAGCCCCGCGTCGTCGACGGTGTAGAGCGCGCCCCAGACCTCCGCGCCGGGCTCGGGTACAATGTCTGCCACACCGCCCTTCCGCTTCGTCGCGTAGCGAGTGAAGCCCAGGCGGTAGTCGGGCAGCCTGGCGCGCCCCACCACCTCGGAGCCGGGGCAGCGCCGGCGCATCTGCCTGATGCTGAGATTCGAACCGTAAGCGAAGTAGAGCGTCCCTGACATGACGAAGCCATTGTACTGTTACTCGCCAGCAGAATCCCCTGGGCCAGATTCCTCGTTTCTCTCAGAATGACCGGCGAGCAAGTTCCCAGCGACCAGCGACCAACGACCAGCGACCCTCCGACCGTCGCATTCGTCACCAACCCGAATCACATCCACCACTTCACCACGGGCCACCCGGAGAGCCCGGAGCGCCTTGAGGCCACGCTGGCGCTCCTCCGCGAGTGCGGCCTGCGCGAGCGCCTCCACGAACTCGAGCCGCGTCTTGCCACCGCTGAAGAACTCACTTACATCCACCCGCCAGCATTCGTCGAGGAGCTGCAGCGCATCTGCGCCGAAGCGCCCGCCATGATCGACGCCGACACCTACGTCCAGCCCGGGTCGTGCGCCGCCGCCCTCACGGCCGCCGGCTCCACCGTCGCCGCCACCGAGGCCGTCCTCGCGGGTGAGGTCGACTCCGCCTTCTGCGCGCTGCGGCCTCCGGGCCACCACGCCGGCCCGGCCAACGCGATGGGCTTCTGCCTGCTCAACAACATCGCCATCGCCGCTCAGGTTGCCCGCAAGCGCCACGGCCTGGAGCGCGTCGCCATCATCGACATCGACGTCCATCACGGCAACGGCACGCAGGACGCCTTCTACAATGACGGCAACCTGCTCTACGTCTCGACGCACCTGTTCCCGTTCTATCCGGGTACCGGCCCGCCCAGCGAGACCGGCGCGGGAGACGGCGAAGGCGCGAACGTCAACATCGCGCTACCGGGAGGCTGTGGCGACGCGGAATATCGCGCCGCGTTTGAGCAAGTGGTCGAGCCTGTCGTACGCCGCTTTCGCCCGCAGTTGATCCTCGTCTCGTGCGGCTTCGACGCCCACTTCGCCGACCCGATCGCGAACATGGCGCTCACCAACGCCGGCTACGGCGAGCTGGCGTCGCGCTCGCTGGCGCTGGCGGACGAGCTGTGCGGCGGTAAGATCGTCTTCCTGCTGGAGGGCGGCTACGACCTGATCGCCGTTCCCTGGGGCGTCCGCACCGTCCTCGAGGTCCTGCTCGGCGAAACGCCCACGCCCGACCCGCTCGGCACGTTGCGGATCGGCGACCCGCCCGACATCTCCGGCCTGCTCGCGGAGATGCAGGCGTTACACGGGCTTGGGTAGCGGCTAGCTAACGCGCCAGCTAACCCGAGGGTTAACCGTTAGCCCAACCTAGCGCGCCGAGCGCTCGCCCAGATACGAGCCCAGCCCGATATACCCCCTCTAGCCGCCCAAGATACCCCCTAAGAGAGATTCGCTGTGGCCGGTACGACCCTAGGCTGGGACTATCGGTAAGTAGCGCGCTAGTCTTAGCGCACCAGCGAAAGGAACCAAGTCATGAACGAAGCGTTTAGCCGGGTCTATGGGGGCTACGGGTCCCCGCTTACAAAGGTGTTCGGGCCAGTGCTAGCCCCGCGCACCTACCTGCGGGCGGTCCACCTCCTGCTGATGTTCCCGTTGGGTCTCGCATACTTCGTGGGGCTGGTCGTCGCCCTGAGCATAGGAGGGGTGTTGATCTGGACTATTGTCGGGGCAGTTGTGCTCATCCCGACGCTCTATCTCACGCGCTGGGCCGGCGACATCGAGGCCTGGGTAGTGCGCCGAGTCGCTCAGATCGAACTGAGGCGCCCGCCGACAGCGATCGACTTAGGACAGTCGTTCCAATCTCAGTTGTGGACACGCCTGATCGACCGGAATACCTGGACGGGCCTGATCTACCTGTTCGCGCAGTTCCCAATTGGGCTCGGCGTGTTCGTTGGCCTGGCCGTCATGAGCGCGGTTGCGGGTATGTTCATCGGCGCGCCTTTCGTGACGGCCGTCTCCGACGCCGAGTTCGACATCTTCGGGCTGTTAACCTCCGAACTCAACACATGGCCCGAAGGCTTTGCTCTGGTGCCTATCGGCCTGATGATCTTCCTGATAGAAGTACACCTCGTGAACACCGTCTCTGCCCTGCACGCCATTTGGGCGCGATTCATGCTCGCGTCAAGGGCGAAAACGATTCCGACCACACTTTCACTCGCCGAGCAGCCTTACCAGAAAGATGGACGCGAAGAGCCCAGACTCTCAAGCAAGAGCCGAGCCCGCAAGTCCCCCGAGACAGGGGGTTCTGGGGGAATTGGCGACAGATCACACGGTTGCCTGTCAGGTCTCCGTTTGCTGGTGACCAGTGGTCACGATAGAATCTCCTGGTCAGTAAGAGTTGGGTCGCGACCAGGAGACCTGACGCGCTGAGGCCCTCTTTGGGCGACTACTCCGAAGCTGGAGCGTGACACGAGCCACTCCGTGGTATACACTCCTGCCAGCATGGACGGTCAGAGTAGGCAGGGTGGGCAGTTAAAAGAGCATCAGTATAGACAATAAAAGCCCGATTCTGCAAAACGAACTTCCGAATGTAAAACTGCCTGCGCGCATGGTTGTTCCCCGTTCCGCGCCTTCGTAGAATGAGAAGCTATGCTCGATTCACTGACGAATAGGCTTCAGGGCGTATTCTCCAAGCTCAGCTCCAAGGGGACCGTCCGCGAGAACGACCTCGATGAGGCGATGCGGGAGGTCCGCGTCGCGCTGCTGGAAGCCGACGTCAACTTCAAAGTCGTCCGCGAATTCATCAAGAACGTCCGCGAGCGCGCCAAGGGCGCCGATGTACTCAAGAGCCTCACCGGCCCCCAGCAAGTCATCGGCTTCGTCAATGACGAGATGGTGCGCATTCTGGGCGAAGAGCAGGCGGGCCTCGAGACCGCATCGAAGCCGCCCACCATCCACATGCTCATCGGCCCCAAGGGCTCCGGCAAGACGACCACCGCCGCGAAGCTCGCCCTCAACCTGCGCAAGAGCGGCCAGAAAGCGCTCCTCGTCTCCGCCGACAACGTTCGCGTCGCCGGCAGCGAGCAACTCAAGGCGCTCGGCAAGCAGCTCAACGTCCCCGTAGCAGACCTCAGCGACGAAGAGCCCAAAGCGCTGGCGAAGGCGGCGCTGGCGGAAGCGCAGAAGCACGGCGCGACGGCTATCATCGTCGATACGCCGGGCCAGATCGCTTACGACACGGATTCGACGGCCGACCTACAGAAGCTCCACAAGGCCCTGCAGCCGACCGAAACGCTCCTCGTCATCGACGCGATGACGGGCCAAGAGGCCGTAAACGTCGCGCAGGAGCTGGACGAACTCTTCGGCGTCACCGGCTTTATCATGACCAAGATGGACGGCGACGCCCGCGGGGGCGCCGCCCTCTCCATCCGCGCCGTCACCGGCCTGCCGATCAAGTTCATCGGCGTCGGCGAGAAGGCAGAGGCGCTGGAGCCCTTCATCCCGGAGCGCTTCGCGTCCCGCATCCTCGGCATGGGCGACGTCCTCAGCCTCGTCGAGAAGGCTGCCGAGACGATCGGTCAAGAAGACGTCGAGCGGCTGGAGAAGAAGCTCCGCACGCAAACGTTGGACCTGGAGGACTTCATGATCCAGATCCAGCAGATGAAAAAGATGGGGCCCATCAGCCAGCTCGTCGACATGTTACCCGGGCTCTCCAACCTGAAATCACAGATGAACCTGGATAACGTCGACGAGACGTTCTGGGATAAGGCGGAAGCGGTGGTATACTCCATGACGCCTGAGGAGCGCCGCCATCCCGAAGTGATTAATGGCAGCCGGCGCCGGCGGATCGCGCTCGGCAGCGGCAGCACGCCGCAGGAGGTCAACCGCCTCCTGAACCAGTGGAAGCAGGCGAAGAAGATAGCGCAGGCCGTGGCCACCGGCAAGGGGCCCAACCTGCTGAACATGATCCGGCGTTAGGAGGCCACATGCTCCGTATCCGACTGAGAAGGGTGGGCAAGAAGAAGAAGCCCATGTATCGCATCGTCGTAGCCGATTCGCGCGCGCCGCGTGATGGCGCGTTCGTAGAGAACCTCGGCTACTACCACCCCCTGGACAACCCGACCACGATAGTCATCGATGAGGAGCGCGCCAAACACTGGCTCGACAAGGGCGCGATCCCGTCGGATCGCGTGTCCAAGATCCTCAAGATCCAAGGTATTGCGGAGCTCCCGGCGAAGCTCGCCACGCGCATCGCCCTCGGTGACGAGCGCGCCAAGGCAGCCTCGAATGCAAAGGCCGAAGCGGCCAAGGAAACCGCGACCGAAGAGCCCAAGGCCGAAGCGGCCAAGGAAACCGCGGCCGAAGAGCCCAAGGCCGAAGCGGCCAAGGAAACCGCGACCGAAGAGCCCAAGGCCGAAGCGGCCAAGGAAACCGCGGCCGAAGAGCCCAAGGCCGAAGCGGCCAAGGAAACCGCGGCCGAAGAGCCCAAGGCCGAGGCGACCAAGGAAACCGCGGCCGAAGAGCCCAAGGCCGAAGCGGCCAAGGAAACCGCGGCCGAAGAGCCTGAGGCGGCCAAGGAAACCGCGACCGAAGAGCCCAAGGCTGAGGCGGCTAAGGAAGATGCCGCTGGCAAGGGCGAGGAGAGGTCCGAATAATGAAGGAGCTGGTCGAGTTCATAGCCAAGGCGATCGTCGATCACCCTGATGACGTCGAGGTCGAAGTCGAAGAGTACGAGGAGGACGGAGATCGCGTGATCCTTCACCTCTACGTCGCCGATGACGACATGGGCAAGGTGATCGGCAAACAGGGCCGCATCGCCAACGCCATGCGAGATCTGGTCAAGGTCGCCGCAGTCCAACGCGGCGTCCGCGCCAGCCTTGATATCGGCGACTGACCCACTCCCGGTGCCGGCCAAGCCACCTCCCGGCAGTAGGCGCTCTCCTCAGCCTCGCGACGGCTACGTAGCCGTCGGCTTCGTGCGCGGCCCGCATGGCATCCAGGGAGAACTCTCCATCGAACCAATGACGGACTATCCGGACCGCTTCATGCCCGGCGCTGTCCTCCTCGCCGGCGACGCGAAGTACACCATACGCGCCGTCCGCACCCACAAGAAAGCGCTCTTGGTAGCGCTCGAAGGCATCAACACGCGTAACCAGGCCGAAGCGTTGCGCGGCAAGCTGTTTGAAGTCCCGGAAGGCGACCTGCCCCGCTTGGACGAGGACCAGTACTTCCGATTCGACATCGTGGGTATCAGCGTCGTCGACGAGAAGGGTACGTCGCTCGGCAAGGTGGAGGAGGTGCTGGAAACCGGCGCGAACGACGTCTACATCGTCCGCGACGAGGAGAGCGAGCTGCTCATTCCGGCTATCGACAGCGTGGTCAAAGAGATCGACACAGGAGCGCAACGAATGGTCGTCGAACTGATCCCGGGCTTGGAACGGCGCCCGCTGAAGCGCCCACTCGGAGATTAGTAACCCACCGACTATCCCCGCTTAAGTCCGGTGTTCCCGTAGTGCGTTTTTCTTTTTCAGATGCCGACAATTAACCAGAACGTTGGGCCTTCACAAGGCAGACTCCCTCGTGGACGTGTGCTAATCTGAGCGCATTTCGATTGGGGAACGTGAACAATGATCCGTTTCCGCTGGATTGATCCAC
>JADFRJ010000101.1 GCA_022561355.1 Chloroflexota bacterium
GGTGATGCCGCAATTCCCATGAGCGCCGGACAGGCGATCGCGGCGGGGATACCGAATGCGCAGTTCATCCCGCTAGAGGGCGAGGTTCACGCATACATGCTAGGACAAACCGAACCGATCCTGACAGCAATTGATGAGTTCCTGAATGCTGAAGTACCGTCCCAAAGAGCGGTAGCATCGGCTCAACCGAGTTCGGATGTTCTAACCATCCTCTTCACCGACATGGAGGGCTCCACCACGCTAGCGGACCGGCTCGGCGACGCCGTAGCGCAGGAGGTGCGTCGCGCGCATAACGACATCGTGCGATCCGCGCTCGCCGCCAACGGCGGCAACGAGATCAAGCACACGGGCGATGGCATCATGGCGAGCTTTGCGACCGCATCGTCCGCGCTCGACGCTGCGATCGCCATCCAGCGCGGCGTCGCGGAACACAAGCAGGAGCATCCCGATTCGCCGCTTGGCGTCTACATCGGTCTCAATGCAGGCGAACCGATCGCTGAAGAAGACCCTGACGGGCGAGTCGACCTCTTCGGCACGTCGGTCAACCTCGCCGCCCGCATCTGCGATCACGCCGAAGCCGGCCAGATCCTGGCCGCCAACGTCGTGCGCGAACTCGCCGCCGGCAAGCAGTTCTTGTTCGCCGACCTCGGCGAGACGGAGCTGCGCGGCTTCGAGGACCCCGTCAAGCTGTGGGAGTTGCGCTGGCAGCCCGAAGGGTCGCCGTAGGAGACAGGAGACAGCGCGCTGATGGAACACCCAGAAACGGCGACGCCGGCTCACAAGGCGGCGGCATCGAGGGAGGCCAGCCCCGACAGCCTGCGATTGAGCTGCAGCCGTTGCGCCGCTGAGCTGCGCCGCTCGGCCTACGAATTCCGGCTTTCCGGAACCGCCGCTTTCCACTGCCTGCGCTGCGCCCTCATGCATTGGCCTACGGTCCAGCGTTCGCTCCTCATCAGCCTGATCGTCGGAACCCTGCTCACGGCGATCAACCAAGGAGCCCTCATCGTTCAAGGCGATCTCTCGGCTAACCTGGCGTGGCAAGTGCCACTCACCTACCTAGTCCCCTACTGCGTGGCTACGATAGGAGCTGTCCTCAACGCTCGCAGAAGCAACGTTGAACTCGATCATGCGTGACGCTGGCAGCTCTTGCTACGCGTCGATAACGTTCCTCCGCGGGGCCGGCCGCTGACAGGCGGAACGCACGTCAGTGCTGTAAGATAAGGCCCTGAATCGCGCATGTCACGCATACCGCTGGCAGGCCGAAGGGCCGCCGTAGGAGACAGGCGAGAGCAGGAATAATGGAGCAAGAACTCGGCTTCTGCACTACCTCCGACGGCGTCAGCATCGCCTACGCCACCGTGGGTGACGGCCCGCCGCTCGTCTACGCGACTGGCTTGCCCGGCGACCTCTCGTCCGAATGGGAGACGCGCCACTCGCGAGAGCTGATTGAGGATCTGGCTCGGGGCTTTACGTTGATCCGCTACGACATGCGCGGTAGCGGCCTCTCCGACCGCAAGCCCGGCGAGCTGTCGTTCGACAACTGGATACTCGATCTAGCGGCCGTCGTCGACCACCTGCAACTGGAAGGCTTCCCGCTGCTCAGCCTCGGCTTCTTGGCGGGCCCGATCTGCATCGCGTACGCGGCGGCCCACCCGGAACGCGTCTCGCACCTAATCATGTCGGAGGGCTACATACGGGGAGAGGAGCTGGGAACGCCCGAGCAGGCGAAGGCGATGGTCGACTTCACCGCGCTCTATGGCATCCCGGTCACGGTCGGCACTACGGACATGAGCGCCGATGACCTGAAGAAGTTCCAAGATGTAACCAAAATCCAGAAGCAGGGGGCGTCGCTGGAGGTACAGGCACAGGTGCTGAGGACACTCCTCGAGGTCGATGTCTCCAGCGCCGTCGAGAAGATCTCGATGCCTACGCTGATCATGCACAGCCACGAAAACCAGTCGTTCCCCTTCCGCTTGGGGCGCGACCTGGCCGCTGCCATCCCGCAGGCGAAGTTCGTGCCCTTCGAGGAGCCCATTTCCGCTCCCTGGATCAAGCAGGAGCGAATCACCACCGCGATCAGGCGCTTCCTCGGTGTCGAAGTAGAGCCCAAGCCTTCACCCGCGCCGGCGGCCGGCCGGGGAGAGGCCGTGGCAGCGGGCATGACACGCGTGAGCGAACCAGGTGGGCGGACCTTCGCTTCCGGACGTTACATCGTCAGACGACTCCTTGGGCAGGGCGCGCAGAAAAGCGTCTACCTCGTCGACGACACGGTGCTCGGCCGCGAGTGTGCGCTCTCGGTGCTCAACGCCGCTCTCCTCGATCCCAGCGACGTCGACCGGATCAAACGCGAGGCACAGACGATGGCCCAGCTCGGCGTCCAGCCCAACATCGTCACGGTCTATGACTACGGGGAGGAGGACGGCGCACCGTTCATCGTCTGTGAATACGTTCCCGGCGGCGAGCTGCGAGGCGAGCTTGCCGCGGCGGCCGGTCCGCTAGCACTCGAGCGGGCGCTGGCGGTGGCGATCGACATCTGCCGCGCCCTCTCGTTTGCGCATCGCCGCGACATCGTCCATCGCGATCTCAAGCCAGAGAACATCTGGCTGACGGAGGAACGGAGCGCCAAGCTCGGCGACTTCGGCATCGCCCTCTCTATCGGTCGCGCTCGTCTCACCACGCCTGGCAGCGTGACAGGAACGGCTACCTATATGGCGCCAGAGCAAGCCTCCGGCGCCGATGTCGACGCCCGCAGCGACCTGTATGCCTTTGGCGTACTGCTGTACGAGCTGGTAGCAGGCCGTCCGCCGTTCGTGGGCGACGACCCCAACGCCATCATCTATCAGCACATCAACACGAGCCCTGAGTCACCGGTGGAGCACAACGCGTCCGTCCCGCCCAGCCTGGAACGGCTGATCATGAGGCTGCTCGCCAAACCCAAGGCCGAGCGTCCAGGCTCCGCCGAAGAAGTTCTCAGCGAGCTGGAACGTGCGGTCGCCGAACTCGCACACGGCCGCGCGGACGTCAATTCCGCGCGCTCCACCGATATGGAATCGTCGGCTGCCCGCGTGCAGAGTCTCGGCGATACGAATGCGCAGGAGAGCCGCCGGGCGTACGCCCAGATCGTACACGCGGCGCTACAAGCTCACGACGGAACCGAGACGAAGCACACGGGTGATGACATCATGGCCAGTTTTCCTGCCGCGGCTAGTGCGATCGAATGCGCGATCGCCATCCAACGCGGCGTCGCGGCGCACAAGGAAGAGCGCCCTGACTCACCGCTGGGTGTCCACATAGAACTCAACGCTGGCGAACCGATCGCGGAAGACGACGACCTCGGCACTTCGATCAACCTGGCCGCTCGCATTTGCGACCCGGCCGATGCGGATCAGATCCTGGCCGCCGACGTCGTGCGACAGCTCGCGGCCGGCACGCAGTTCTTGTTTTCCGACCTCGGCGAGATGGAGCTGCGCGGGATCGAGGCCCCGGTCAAGGTCTGGGAGCTTAGGTGGCAGGCGGCGGAGTCGTAGGCGGGCCTGGCTCGCCTAGTAGCCCACGGCCTAGCCGGCGCGCCGGAACTAAGGCTCGACGGCGGCCCTCACTATGAGCGATGTAGACAGATTGCTGAGTTCCTTCGAGGCCGGCGGCTTACTGCGTCCCTCGCCTGATGTGGCAAATTTCGTGGACCTGTCGCGGGCGATCGCCACGCTTGCCGGTGTTGGTGGACTCGAACTCACGGAGGGTGCTGAGCGCATCGCGTCGCGGATCGGACAGTCGGATCACTTCGTCTTGGCCCTGATCGATGGCCTCGGCGTCGGTCTCCTCCAGCACCTTGCCGAGGAATCCTTCTTGCGAACCCACATGTGCATGACGTTGCAGGCGGTCTTCCCGTCTACGACGGTGGCCGCGCTGACATCCCTCGCGACCGGTCTCTGGCCCGGCACGCACGGCGTCCCAACGTGGTGGGCCTACTTGGCCGGCTCTGGCGTTTCGGCAACGGTGCTGCCGTTCATCGAGCGCTTCAGCAAGCGCCCGCTCAGCAAGTGGGGAATTCAGAGCAGCGAGGTCTTCACAGCACCTACGCTTCCTCCTCGTTTCCGGCGCGAGCGGCACTCGTTCGTGCCTAAGGCGATCACCTCCAGCGTCTATACGTCCTACACATCCGCTGGCGCCGAGGTCACCGGCTACACAACGCTCTCAGAAGCGGTCGCTGCCGTCTTAGCAGGCATCGCGGCCGCAACAGGCCCCACCTACAGCTACCTCTACTATCCCCGCGTCGACGCATTCGCCCATGATCGCGGACCAGAAGACGAAGCGGTGCGAGCTGAGGTTGCGAACGTGGATCGTGAACTGAGCCGGCTCGCGGATGGCCTCAAGGGCCGGGCGCGTCTCATGGTTACGGCAGATCATGGGCTGATCGCGGTCAGCGAGCGTGGCAGGCACGCCGTCCGGGCGGATGATGAGATCGATGAACTGCTAATCGCCCCACCGTCAGGCGAGCCGCGGGTACCAGTATTCCACGTGAAGGAAGGCAAAGCTGAAGCGTTCGAGCGACGGTTCCGCGATCGCTTTGGGGAGTGGTTCGTCCTGCTCACGGCTGCCGAGGTGGAGCGGCTGGAGCTTCTGGGGCCCGGCCCGTTCGCCGATGTGACCAGACAGCGCGTTGGAGACTATCTTGCGCTTCCCCTCGGAGAGGACGTGCTGGCCTACGAACCACCGGGAGATTGGATGGCCGGCTTCCACGCGGGGCTCACGCCGGCCGAAATGCTGGTGCCGTTGATCTTGGCCTAGCCGCCGGCGCCAGATCCATCAAGGCCCGCGGCCGGCGGCAGGAGGAACGGAGGCGGCGCCCGAAGTCGCGCCGGCAGGAGTGGCACTACTGCTCTGCTAAGCTTCTCCGCCACCTGAAGGCTAGCTTCTCTCACAGGGCTCCAAGGCAAATCGAACTGCTCTCGCAGAGTCGCGGGCAGGAGACCAGATGTCAAGACACGCAGAACCCCCATCGCCGGGGCTAACCCGGAGGCTGGTTGAAAGAGTTCGGCTGCCAGCTGGCGGCCAGTGTCGGAGACCTCAAGCGAACCCACCATGTCATCCATATACGCGTTGAACGCGGCCATTCCAGCAGGCATGCGTTCAGGCGGTATGCCAAGGAGGCCCCCGGCCAGCACCATATCTCCGTAGTACGCCTCCGCTTCGGCGGGGCGAAGCGGATGGACGAACCGCTCGTGCATCAACAGAGAGGTGTCGATCAGGGTCGCCAGCACCCAGAGCAGGAGAGCTGGATCGGTCGCGCTGTAACCGGGGCCAGTCACCCTGCGATGCGTCGCGTTGATCATCGCCACCGCGCGTCCCGCCTGGGTGGGAGTGCCAAACGCCATCGCGAGCGTGGGGCGCAGCGTCCGCAGAAGTCTCTGGAGAGGGTCCGAACGAAAGGAGCTATGCTCGGCTACGGCAGCCGCGATAGCCGGGTGAGCGATCTGCATGAGCAGCGCCCGGCCACCGCCGAGGAGCGTGACCCCTTCTCGATGGACACGCCGGATCATCGACGCGTCCGTGAAGAGCGGTTCGTCCGAAGTCATGGCGGTCAGCCCTCTAGTTGCGGTCCTGGTTCAGCTTACCAACGGTCAGCCTCACGCGCGTTCAGCGTACACGCAGCAGATCCTCGGAAGGGCGCTGCCTGTTCCGAAGCCTTAGAATATGGCAGATCAGGTCAACAAGAGGGCCGGGGCTGCTATAGTGCTCTTGAAGCTCCTGGGAGATTCTTCGCCGGAGGTTCTGCAACCGCCATGCCCAACGAAGACGTCGTCGAACGGGCGAAGTACGGGCCGCTGCGTCAGCCGCTGGAGCCGGTCTCCGAAGCGCTGGAAACGCTTCCCTACGGCCTGTACGTCATCGGCTCCCGCAGCGAGGCCGGTGAGTTGAACGGGATGATCGCGGACTGGCTGATGCAGCTCTCCTTCAAGCCGCGCCTGGTCGGCTGCTCGTTCGAGAACGACGCCACCACGCTCAAGAACGTGCGCGCCACCGGCGTCTTCAGCGTCAACGTGCTGCCCGTGGAGGCGCTAGAGCTGGCCGCCACCTTCGCCCAGCCGCACGACGCCACCAAGATTAAGGGCCGCTCCGAGGAGGCGCGCGCCGTCATCTACGACAAGCTGCGCGACGTATCCTACAGCCGCGGCGACCAGACCGGCTGCCCGCTGCTGGACGAGGCGCTGGCCTGGCTCGAGTGCAAAGCGGAGCAGTTCGTCCCCGCCGGCGACCACACCCTGGTGATCGGCAGCGTCCTCGACGGCGCCGTCCTCCGCGACGGCGAGCCGCTCACCCAGCGCGCCCTCGGCTGGTCGTACGGGGGCTAGGCGCCTAACGTCTACCAGGTGAACATGTTTGTGTTCGTCGATGCATCGTGCCGTACGGTTCCCCGCTCACCTACGAACTCCTTGACTGTCATCGATTCCAGCAGGCCGAGGTCGTCCGGCGTATTGGCGATAAAGCGCCGCCCATCGTCCAGGCGGCCGATGACGATGCCCTGTTGTGGCCGGCCGTCACGATCATGGACGACCGTGTACGTTTCGATGGTCGCCGATCCGTCCGCCGCGTCGACGAGTTCCGGGCGTGGGAGCCTGTCTAGCTCAGCCTGGTCGACGCCCGGATCGGTGCGCTCCCACGTGCCGGAAGGTGCCCGGCACCCGTAGACGCCCACGGCGTGCTTGGTCGAGTACCAACCCAGGCCCGTGACGAGGCCGACCCGTTCGCGGTCCTGGCGGAGCAGCTCCACCATCGTGGCGATGGAGTGCATGGTGTAGTTGCTGCCAGGCCCGCCGAAGTAAGGTAGCCCGCCGGTCACCGTCAGCGGCCGCACGTCGTCCGGGGCGATGCCCAGCGCGTCTCGGGCGAGCTGCACGGCGGCCGGAAAGCAGCTGTAGAGATCCAAGGAGGCAACGTCATCGATGCTGAGCCCGGCCATGCGCAGCGCTCGGTTGCCCGCTACCCGAATCGCTGGCGACGTGTAGTAGTTGGTCTTCTCCGTCATAAACCAATGGTCCACCGCGTCGCCGCAGCCCAGGAGGTACACCCAGCGCTCCTCAGGGATGCCGAGTTCCCGAGCCGCCGATGTGGACGTCATCAGGAGGGCCGCCCCTTGATCGACCTCCAGCATCGCGTTCATGTATTTCGTGTAAGGGAAGCAGACCATCCGGTTCGCCGGCGAGACCGTCGCGATCTCCTCCGCCGTCTTCCCATCTCGGAACCAGGCGTGCTCGTTGTCGCGGGCGACCGCCGCGAAGCCGGCGGAGAGTTCGCCGAGATGGCGCTGATGAGCCTCGATCGAAGTTCCTTGGTGGGCGCGAAGCGCGTTTTCGAAGAGAGGATAGAGGTGGATTGGCGTGGTTGCGCCGTGTCGCCCCTCTAGCTCACTGGAGCCCGGCCGGCCGTCGCCCCAGTTGGGCGCCGGCTGGCCACGGTCTGCCCACGGGAGCTGCTCGCCGCTCTTGCGCGCTACGCGTAGGCTATGGACCGCGTCGGCGCCGACGAGGAGCGCCAGCCGCACTTGGCCGCGTACGATGCGTTCGGCCGTATCGTTCACGAGCGATTGGGGCGTGTTGCCGCCGATGGTGGTATAGAAGGTCTCGGAAGGCTGCGCGTTTAGGCGGGCCGCGAGGTCCGCCGGCGGGTCGGCCGATGGCCAAGCGAGCACGTTCACGACCTGCACCGAATCGACCTTCGCGAGCAGCGCGCCACCCCCGGCGTCCGCCTCAGCGCGTCTGGACGCGAGCTCCATCAACTCCAGAGGCTCTTTCGCCGTCTGCGCATCGACGGAGCGATTCGTGAGCTGGCCGGCGCCTACGATGATTGGATACTCGAGTGG
>JADFRJ010000102.1 GCA_022561355.1 Chloroflexota bacterium
GCTACAAGCCGGGCCGCTTCTCGTTCAACGTGAAGGGCGGCCGCTGCGAGGCCTGCTCCGGCGATGGCTACATCGAGATCGAGATGCACTTCCTGCCGGACGTCACGGTGCCGTGCGAGACGTGCAAGGGCCAGCGCTACAACCGGGAGGCGTTGGAGATCCTGTTCCGTGGCAGGAACATCGCGGACGTGCTGAACATGACGGTCCATGAGGCGCTGGAGTTCTATTCGGCCTTCCCCAAGGTGCGCAACAAGCTGCAGACGCTGCAGGACGTCGGCCTCGGCTACATCAAGCTCGGGCAGCCTGCCACCACGGTGTCAGGCGGCGAGGCGCAGCGGATCAAGCTCTCCACCGAGCTGTCGCGCCGCTCGACGGGACGGACGCTCTATATCCTGGACGAACCGACGACGGGCCTCTCGTTCGAGGACACGAAGGCGCTGCTCAACGTGCTGCAGCGGCTGGCCGATGGAGGCAACACTATTGTTGTGATCGAGCATCACATGGACGTGATCAAGAACGTCGACCACATCATCGACCTTGGTCCGGCAGGCGGCTTCAAGGGCGGCTACATCATCGCGGAAGGCACGCCGGAGGAGGTCGCCAACACGAAGCGGAGCCAGACCGGCGCCTACCTGCGCCGCGCGCTCGGCATGGGCCGCAACGGGCGCAGCGACGGGCGCCGCAACGGCCACCCCGCGACGAAGGCGATCGCGAAGCCGACAGCGAAGGCGGCCAAGCGGCCGTCGCGCAAGAAGGCGGCAAAGTCGAAACCCTAGTGGCCCCATGCCAAACGGCAACGAGACCACGCAAGATCTCCTTGCGGCGATCAAGCGCGAACGAGCGCCACTAGACGGCCGGCTCGGGCAACTCGACGACAAGAGCATGAACATGGCCGCCCGCGACGACGGCTGGACGGCGAAGGACGTGCTAGCCCACCTCACCGCATGGGAGCAGCGGCTCCTCCGCTGGATCGAGCGTTGGCATGAGACCGGCGACCCCGGCCGCCCGGAGGTGGGCGTAACGTGGGCTGGTTTCGACACGCTCAACGAACGCGATTACGCGGCTGCCAAGGAGAATCGGCTCGCGGACGTTCGGAGGGAAGCGCGAGTCCTACGAAGCCGTGCTTCTCGCGATAAAGGCTCTCAGCGACGACCAGATGGCAACACGACCCGAGGCCTCTGATGGACCATCCTGGTCGTGGATCGTCAGCGCGAACACCTACCGGCACTACCGAGAGCATCGCGCGGAGATGCAGACGTGGTGGAAGGAGATGGACACGTAAATAGGACGCACAGTGTGGTTACCATGCCCTTCGATCCCAACCTTCACCGCCGCCGCTCCATCCGGCTACCTGACTACGACTACTCGCAGCCCGGCACATACTTCGTCACGATCGTGTGCAAGGATCGCGTCCTGTTGCTGACCGACCTTGTATTTCGAGCGATTGTTGAGGAGGCGTGGCTCTGGCTGGCAGATCGTCACGATTATGTCACGCTTGATGCGTACGTGATCATGCCGAATCATCTCCATGGCGTTCTGCTGATCAGCAACCCTCGTAGGGGCGGTTCGCGAACCGCCCCTACCCAGCCCCCGCCACATAAGCCGCTAGGGAGATTGATTGGGGCCTTCAAGACGGTTTCTACCAAGCGGATCAACGCAATGCGGGCCACCTCCGGTGTACCGGTGTGGCAACGAAACTACTACGAACGCATCATCCGCGACGAGGACGAGCTGAATCGCGTGCGTACATACATTCAAGACAACCCCTCGCGCTGGGAGGAGGATCTAGAGAATCCCTCAAGGAGCCGGAGACCCAGGCCGCGAACCGAACCGGCCCATGTGTGGGTACCATGACTTCCAACATGAACCACAACCACGCAACCCCGAGGGCCATCTTCTTCGACCTGGACGGCACGATCTTGGACTGGCAGACCGGGATGGAGGATACGTGGCTGGCATCGATCGAGAAGCACAACGACGGCTCGTACGACTCGCTCAAGATGCAGGAGCTTGTCCGCAAACGCCGCGAGTGGTTCTGGGACGACCCTGAGCGTGCGAAGACGGGCCGTTTGGACCTGACCGAGGCGTGCCGCGTGATCGTGCGACACGCGTTCGAGGACGCCGGCCTGACGGCTGCCGGCGTCGCGCACCGCATCGGGGAGTACTACCGCGAACAGCGACGCGAGCTGATCGCGCCCTACCCGGGCGCGATGGAGACGATCGCCGCGTTCCATGAACGCGGCGTGCGGCTCGCGTTGCTCACGAACGGCGAGGCGGCGAACCAACGCGGGAGCGTCGAGAAGCTGCGGTTGGAGTCCTACTTCGACTGCATCATCATCGAAGGCGAGTTCGGGATCGGCAAACCGGACGAGCGCGTCTTTCGCCACGCGCTGGAGGCGACCAGCAGCACGCCTGAGACGGCCTGGATGGTCGGCGACGACCTGGACGCCGACATCTTGCCGGCGGTGGCGCTGGGGCTGCACGCCGTGTGGGTCGACGAAGCGGGCGCTGGCCTGCCTGACGATGCACCGGCCCGCCCTAATCGCATAGTTAGGCTCATCAGCGAGCTGCTATAGCTACTGACACGTCACTGTCAACGTGGCCTCGTAGACTGGATCTATTTCTCAGGCCGCAGAGAGGAGGTTCATATGAAGTTTGGCCTCGACTTGCCGAACATGGGCGGCGCGGGCGACCCGCGCCTGCTGGCTGAGATCGCACACGAGGCGGAGGAATCGGGCTGGGACGGAGTCTTTATCTTCGACTCGATACTGAGCCCTGGCTGGAACAGCCAGTTCCCGGACGACCCGCAGAAGCGCGCGACCGTCGATCCGTGGATCACGCTCGCGGCGATGGCGATGCGCACCGAGCGAGTCACGCTGGGCACGATGATCACGCCGCTTTCGCGACGCCGGCCATGGAAGGTCGCGCGTGAGACCGTGACGCTCGACCATCTCTCGAACGGGCGGCTCGTCCTGCCGGTCGGCCTCGGCACGGTCGAAGACGGCGGCTACATAAACGTGGGCGAGGAGCTGGACCGCAAGAAGCGGGCAGAGATGCTGGACGAATCGCTGGAGATCATCAGCGGCCTCTGGAGCGGCGAGAACTTCGCGTTCGAGGGAGAACACTATCACGTAAAGGAGATGCGCTTTGAGCCCAAGCCGGTGCAGTCACCGCGCATCCCAATCTGGGTCGTCGGCGCCTGGCCGCGCCCGAAATCGATGCGCCGCGCTGTGCGCTGGGACGGCATCCTGCCTATCGTGCTGCCGGCTGGGACCGAAGCAACGGCCGCTCCGGACGTGGCCGTAGCTGCGAAACGCATCGCCGACACCGGAGTCAGCCTGGACATCACGCCGGAGCAGATCGGTGAGATCCGCGACTATGCGCAGCGAGAACGCGACTCTGACGCGCCATTCGACATCGTACTGGAGGCGAACTCCTCGCCTTCGCGCCCGGACCAGGCGGCGGAGACACTCGCCAAGTACGAAGAACAAGGCGCCACGTGGTACCTAGAGGGCATCTTTTCGTGGCTCTTCCTGCCGCCGCACGATGTCGACCGCATGCGAGACCGGATACGGAAGGGGCCGCCCCGCGTGAGTTGAGTGTGTTGCTATAGACTCGATCTACCGATATTATTGACGGTCGACAAGAACGAATCTGCTTTTCAAGGAACATTATGGGAAACGTCATCAAGAAGCGGCGCAAGAAGATGAGCAAGCATAAGCACCGGAAGATGCTCAAGAAGACGCGCTGGCAACGACGGCACAAGTAGACAACCGCCGCGTTTCCTAAGGGAACGCGCGTTCGACCTATCGGCAGCCGCCTGCATGCAGGCGGCTGCTTCACGTCCGCGACGCAGCGGCCCTGGTGCGCTACGCTTCGTCCCATGGCCACACTTCAGCTACCAAACACCGATGCGCGCCTCACATATCTAGCGATCCAGTACCACCTAGCCAGGCCGGGCTCGGAGCTCGATCACGAATCGGGCAGGCCTGCCGAGAGCGGCCTCAGCAGCGTGGCGGCCGCGCTCGAACCGCAGCTCGATAAGGCGGTGGCTGAAATAGAACTCAGCAGTGGCCAGCAGGAGCGACTCGATTCCGCGATCAGCGGTTCCATCAATGAGCTGAAGACAACGCCGCTGCTGGACGCAGGCGGCCGCGGCACGATCCCAGCCTTCGCCGAAACCCTCCGGCGGCTGTTTCCGGAAGCGGCCGATGATCCAGGCGAGGCGCTCTCGCTGGCAGGGCACATGCTCCAGCTCCGGCGCCGGCTCGCGGCTCAAGTGCCGCCGGAAGCGGACGAGCCGGGCGGGGAGCAGCCGCCCTGGTGGCAAGTGTGGAAGCGTCGGTCTTGACGGGCTCTCCAAATCGACGCATAGCACTCGTGGTCATGGCTGTGTCGCTGTTCGCCGGCGCCTGCGGATCGGGGAGCGCCCAGACACCACTCGCGCCGACAACAACGCCAACGCCGCTCTCCCAGCAAGTGCAGCGCACTGACGCGAGCCGTTGGGGATACGATCCTAGGACTTCTACCGGCGAGCGCGACCCACCACCGCGCTTCACCGAGCTACCCCCTGACTACCACATCGAAACGTACGCTACGGGCCTCACGCAGCCGACAGCGCTGGCGTTCCTGCCAGACGGCCGGATGCTTGTAGCGGAACAGCGAGGAACCGTGCGCGTTGTCGAGGACGGCGCGCTGCGGACTGAGCCCTTCTACACAGCCAACGTGTACCTTCCAGAAGACGCTCTCGAACTTGGGTTGGTGGGCATGACAGTCGACCCGGAGTTCGAGGAGAATCGGCACGTCTATCTCTACTACACAACGGACGAGCCGGTGCGTCGCACCGTGCTCGTCCGCGTCCACGACACAGATGGTATCGGGACAGACCTCGAGGAGGTCCTGAGCATGGAGATAGACCCGAGCTGCTGCCACATCGCGGGCGGCCTGCGCTTCGCGCCGGACGGCATGCTCTTCGTGGCCGTCGGCGACCATCAATATGAACGGTCGTCGCAGAACCGCCTGAACCCCTTCGGCTCCATCCTGCGAATCGACCGCAACGGAGACGCGCCGCCGGACAACCCGTTCGTCGGTGACGGTGACCCGCGCATCTACGCTTACGGCCTGCGAAATCCGTTCGACCTGACGATCGACCCGGGTACCGGGCGCCTCTTCGCGACCGAGAACGGTTTCGTGGGCCAGGACGCTCTACTGGAGATCCAGCCGGGCGCGAACTACGGATGGCCGGGATTCGATCTGGACGTGCCGCTGGACGAGATCGCGCAGCCGGCACTCTTCTATCACGAACCCATGGGCATGGCCGGCATCGAGTTCTACGCCGCGGACGAGCTACCAGAGTTGACCGGCGCACTGCTCTTCTGCCAGTTCCACGGCAACGCCCTCCACGCCGTCAGATTCGACGCGGACGGCAACATGGATGAGGACGCCATCATCGCCTCCGGCTGCAGCAGCGACGTGCTCACCGGCCCCGATGGCTTCGTCTATTTCTTAGACGTCCTCAGCGGTACGGTTTATCGCATCACCAGAGAGTGAGCTGTTCGAATCGCGAGACGATCGGCCTAACGAGAGAAATTTCACCATTATCTGGTGTTTAGGAAGCCTTTACTTTCTAAACGCCTTCCCTTACACTGGGCTGCGAAGTAGAATGCGTTCGCCTATTAGAGACTCATATGCGTAGGAGGACATCGATTCCATGACGTACACCATTATCGAGGCGTGCATCGGCGAGAAGGACCGCTCGTGCATCGACGTGTGCCCTGTGGATTGCATTCACGACGACGTACACACGGACGGCATTGACGAGGACGCGAGCCAGGACCGCATCCTGTACATCGACCCTGATGAGTGCATCGACTGCGGCGCCTGCGAGCCTGCCTGCCCGTTCACGGCGATTTTCGCCGAGGACGACGTGCCAGAAGCGTCGAATGTGTTCACGGAGATCAACGCGCTCTGGTTCAAAGACAGGGACTCTGCGCGGGCCAAGGTGAACGAAGCCGCTCCCGCTTAACTCGCGTCGCATAGCGGAAACAAAGAAGGCCCCTGACAAGGGGCCTTCTGCTTGTCTTCGATCTGTGAGCCTACGTCGCGTCGTCGCCGGTTCGCAGGCGCAGCGGCTCTGGCACCGCGGACTCGTCGTCAGGCGGCTCCAGGAGCGGCTGCTGCACGGGCACCTCGATCTCCAACCTGTCGGCTAGGCGTCCTGACACGTTCTTCAACTCGTCGTGTTTGTTCTTGGCGTGGTTGAGATGGTTGCCGAGCACGCGGAATTCGTCGTTGAACTTGGCGAACTCGCGCCGGAAAAATGCCAGGCGAGCCATGATCTCCTTCGCTTCATCCTGCACCTTGAGACCGTTGAAGCCACGCAGGACAACCTGCAGGAAGGCATAGAACGTGTTGGGCGAACAGAGATGAACGTTCTTTTCGAGCGCGTACGTCATTGCGGACTCATCCCCGGAGCCAGCGATCGTCTCGTAATAGATGTTCTCGGCCGGCACATACATGAGGGCGAAATCCAGCGTGCCATCGTCCGGGCGAATGTACTTCGCGACCTCGTCGATTCTCAGTTTCACATCGCGCACGAACGCCCTCCGCGCACGAGTTCGTTCCTCATCAGTCTCGGCCAGCAACACCCGGCGAAAGCTCTCAATCGGGAACTTCGAGTCGACCGGCACGAGTCCATCTGGTGCTTCGATCACAAGGTCGACGACCGTGTTGTTGCGGAAGCGATGCTGGGTGGAGTACTGCCCCTCCGCAAGCACCTGCTTGACCATCTGCTCTAACAGCAGCTCGCCAAAGCCCCCGCGTAGCTTTGGTGGCTGGAGAACATCCTTTAGGGAGGAGACGTCTTGGCCAACCTCAAGTATGTGTTTCGCGGCCTCGTTCAGCCCACCGAGCTGTTCGCCGATCTTGCCGATCGTCTCGGTTGTGGCGGTGAGCGATTGGCCAACGCTGGCCTGGACGGCATCCAGCCGCTGATTGATCTTCTGATCCAGCGCGTTCACTTGACCCAGCATGGTCTGCTGCGAAGCGGTCACCGCCTGCGTCAGGTCGTTCTTAAGGCTGGCAAGTGCATTCGCGAATTCTTCCGGCTCCAAATTCTCAGGCTTCTCTTGGTTGCCACGAAGGAGCAAGCCGTAGGCCGCGGCGCCCGCGACAATCGCGATGATGACGAGCAGGAGAACGACGATCAGGGCTTCCATGGGCGGGGACCTTTCTCTGCACGCGCCGGATTGGCGCAAGAACGTATGTTCCCGCCTATGGTAGACGAATGTTAACTGGTTTGCAAGCGAACGAGGTTGGAGTGGCTAGACCCCTGGCAGACGATCCTGGACGGCCTCCAGGAGGTTCGCGATGGGGACGCGCACCTGTTCCATGGAGTCGCGTTCGCGGATGGTGACCGCCTCGTCATCCAGCGTGTCGAAGTCGACCGTGACGCAGAGAGGGGTGCCGATCTCGTCCTGGCGCCGGTAGCGGCGGCCGATGCTCTGGGCGTCATCGTACTGCGTCATGAAGTGCGGCCGAAGCAACTCCCATACCTTGCGGGCCGTAGGCGTCAACGTCTCCTTGCGGCTGAGTGGCAGGATGGCGACCTTGATGGGCGCGAGCGCCGGGTGGAAGCGCATCAAGGTGCGCTTCTCGCCGCGCACCTCTTCCTCCGCATACGCGTCAAGCAAGAAGACGAGAATGGCGCGGTCGACGCCGAGCGCGGGCTCAACGACGTATGGCACAACGTGCTCACCGGACGCTTCGTCGAAGTACTCCAGCTTCTTGCCGCTGGCTGCGGCGTGCTGCTTGAGGTCGTAATCGGTGCGCTTGGCGATACCTTCCAGCTCCGCCCA
>JADFRJ010000103.1 GCA_022561355.1 Chloroflexota bacterium
TTCCTTGATCTCATTAAGCGACTTTTTCCCAAAGTTACGATACTTCAACATATCGGCTTCCGTCTTCTGGGTCAGCTCACCGACCGTCGTGATATTGGCGTTGTTCAAACAGTTAGCCGCACGCACGCTCAATTCGATCTCGTTGACGCTCATAGCAAGCTTCGTGCGCAGTTCTTCGTCCGGGCCGAGCAGCCGCAGCCAGAAGCTGTCCAACTCCTTGTCGATCTCATACTGCTGCGTTTCGTAGGTATCACCCTCGTCACCATAGCCGCCGAGGTGGTGCCAGATGTGCTCTGTGCGCAGGCGGCGCGCCTCGGGAGTAACGAAAACAAGTTCTTCGATGTAGCTCCCCTTGGCGGATTTCTCTTCACTAACGGCCATGCATACCCGTGATGAGAACACGCGCCCGTCGGAGGTGTGTACGGTAATTTTCAGCGACTCGACGCACCTCAGCGTGCCCATTCCGATCCAAGCCTCGTGCAGCTTGCGGCCCACGGAGAGTTCGACCTTGCGGATCCGAGATTCTGGCAGAGACGGTGCGATGAAGCCCACATGAACATCTTCCAACTGTTGCTCCAAGTTGGGAATCGGATCGATGCCGTACGGTTCAGTTGGGATAGGAGCGCCCGAGCTTCCGCGGTCTTCAGGGATGCCATAGAGTAACGTCCCGCCGATCTCGTTAGCGAAGGACGAAATATCCTTGGCCGCCTCGCGCCGTTGGGCCGGCTCATCTAGATGGATCTGGGCCTTGTAATCGAGCCGTGGTCCCTCTTCCACCTGATCGTGCACCAACCGCTCAACCCATTGACGAAGTTCATCGGGCTCGTACTGGTCGGGATGTTTAGGAAGCATGTGGACGATCTAAACCTAGCGGTCAGGGCTGTGAAGCACGATCGACTCTACCATATTAGACACTCCAACCATGCTTGCCATCGCAGCCTTGCAGCGGTAGAGTAGGGGCCTCGGGGCGTAGAGAGTCCTGCCCAAAGGTGGGCGCAGGAGGAACTGCAAGTGGCTCACTCAAGCTACGTATCTCGTAACGCGCAATGAGGCGCCGCAGTCGAGAGGTGTAGTGATGACAGAACTAGCCACGCCTGACGAAGTAACCACATCCATCGGGACGCTGATGGCTCGCGCTCAGTTAATTGAGCGCGTCGGAGCAGAGGTAGCCCCGCAATTGCAAAGTATCGCGATAACGGGAAGCATGCTGGAAGCTTTCGATCCAACCCGCAGCGAGTATGTCACCGAGTTTAGCCGCCTAACCGAGGAGCGTGCACGGGAGTTTGGAAGACTGGTCGTCGCACACAGCGACGACCTGCGCACGGAACTGGGAGACAACGAAGACAAAACGCTCGATGAGGTGTGGGAATTAGCTGGTCTGAAGCTTCCCGATGAATTGCTGGAATTTAGGGCGAGTGGTCTAGTCGACCTCGCGGCTGGTACGCTATCGGAGTACGGAGAATCGCTCTCATATTGGTCTTTTGAGAATCCGGATTGGGGTAAGTGGGTGACTGCTGCTCTGTACGTAACAAAGCTTGCTCCAGTAGCAATGGCAGGAGTGACACTCGTGTTGGTCGCTACGGGCGGTGCAGCTGCCATCGGAATCGCCCCACTCATCTTAGCCCAGTCGGCTTCGGCGATCGCGGCCTATGCCGCCGATTTGGCAGGAAAGTAACCAAAGCCCAAGTGGCCGCAAAGGCGATGCGCGTCTGCGTGAACTCCCCAGCGTTCGCAGTGGGGAGTTCAAAGCAGCGCTAGCTCCCAGGGATCACGACCGCGCCGCAGACCTTCTCGTAGAACGCGACCGGGCCGACTTCGCCGATGACGGCCCACTTGTACGCCCGGCCGGCCATGTCCTCCAGCGTACGCAGCAGCAGCGCCGACCCAAGGCCGATGCCACGCAGCTCCTCCCGCACCCCCGGCCCCCTACGGGCAGGCTCTCTCCCGCCCGCTGGAGAGGGGAGCTAGGAATCTGGCTGGGACGGCGAGTGACTAACCTGCCGGCTCCGCGCCCCAAGGCCTCTACTCGCCACAGCCGCTGTCGTGTCGTCTCGCGCTCCTTCGATGCTGAGGTGCGGGAGCCATTCCAGCCACGAAGGCAGGTACCAGTTGGCGCCACCCAAGAGCGTCATGCTCGCGGGCACAACAACGGACCGAATGATCGTCGCGTCCAGCAGGATCGCGAAGCCAAGCCCGAAGCCCATTTGCTGAAGAGATACGTTATCGCCCAGCGCGAAACCGCCAAACACAGCAACCATGATCAGCGCAGCTCCCGTAATCACCGCTGCCGTCGACCGTACGCCATAGGCGACCGAGGCCGTGTTATCGCCCGTCTCGTTGTATCGTTCACGGATGCGGCTCAAGAGGAACACGTGGTAGTCCATGCTCAGGCCGAACAGAATAGCGAAGAGCATCAAGGGCAACCATGCCTCAATCGCTTCCACCTGGGTGAATCCGAGTAGGCCGGCTCCAACTCCTTCCTGAAAGACGAGCGTTAGCACGCCGTAGGTTGCGCCCACCGACAGCAGGTTCATGAGTATCGCCTTGATGGGCACCACAATGGAGCGGAACACGACCATCAGGAGCAAGAAGCTCAGCCCAAGTACGAACGCGAACACGATTGGCGTATAGGTCGAGATAAGGTCGAACATGTCTACGGCCTCCGCGGAACGTCCGGCAACATAGGCCGAGGCGCCCGTGCCCGCGAAGTCCGGCTCCACGTAGTCCGCACGGAGGCGACGTATAGCTTCGTATGCCGCGTCTCCATCCGCTGCTGTAGCCAGCGATATCGAAACCAACGTGAGATCGCCAGCGTCGTTCGTTTGAACGTCCGCGAAGTCGAACCCTTCATCAGTTTCAAGTTGGCCCAGGAGCGTTTCGATTCCGGCATCAACTGCTGCTTGGTCCGCTCCTATACGGTCGATCACGATTTCCGCCGGTGCGGACAGGCCTGCGCTGAAGTCCGCTATGAGCACATCAAATGCCTGTCTCGCTTGGGAGTCCTCCGGCATCGTTTCGACTCCTGAGAAGCCAGCCTTAATTGTTGTGGCGGGAATAGCCAACGCGACCAGGAGGCCCACAGCAAAAACGAGACTCAGCACAGGGTGCCCCATCACGCCACGAGCGACAGAAGCCCAGAAGCCACTGTCATCATCAGCGGAGGGCTGCCGCCGGAGCCCAGGAATGCTGAGGCGGTTGATCTTTGGCCCAAGCAGCTTCAACACCGCCGGCAGCAGCGTCAGTGCCCCAAGCACCGCGAACATCACGACCACGATCGAGCCGAACGCAATGCTGCGGTAGATGTTCTGGGGGATCAGCAGCAGGCCAAGCAATGCGATGACAACCGTTGCGCCCGAAAACATCACGGCTCTGCTGGCGGTGGCCCCGGCCTTTGCGATCGCCTCAACAACGTCCTCGTGCTTGGCATACTCCTCGCGGTAGCGCTGAACGATGAACAGCGCGTAGTCGATCCCCACGGCTAGCCCGATCATCGTGATGATATTGACCACAAAGAAACTAAATGACCACATCTGGCCGAACAGCGCCGTCACGCCTATGGCGCCAACAATGGCAAAAATCGCCAACAGGAGGGGAAGCAACGCGGCCACCAAGGTCCCGAAAACCACTAGCAGGATGATCAGCGCGATTGAGATGCCAATAGATTCTCCGGTCTGGAGGTCACGCTCGGTGATCTCCTGAACCTCCCTGTTCGCACTCCCCGGCCCGAAGACCAGGACCTCGAATCCGTCACCCGGTTCCAAGTCACGAACGTAGTCTACGAGCGGCCCTACGTTGTCCGAAGCTTGCTTCGCTTCGCCTTCAAGCTCAACTTGAATGAGCGACGCTGTGCCGTCCGCGGACACCATCGCCGGCGCATCGGTGTCGAAGTAACTGACTGCGGACGCCACCGTACCCTCCAGGCCGCGAACGTCGTCTACGATCCTCGCGACCAGCTCCTGATACGCAACATCCTCAACCGTCAGTCCTTGGGACTGCACGATCACGAACTCCAGCGCGCGTTCCTCGCCTCGCAGCCGCTCTTCAAGCAGGTCCGCACCCACGGTGGAGTCTGGGTTGTTCAGAACCGAGAACTCCGTGGTAAGGGCGTCACCGACCTGCGTCGCCGCGGCCGCCATCACAACGAAACCGATGATCCAAATACCGACAACGGACCAAGGCCGTCCGGCGGTTGCCCGCGCCCGCCGTTCTGTGATACCTATCGATCCCATCCTCGAGCCCCTTGCCTGATCTCCCGTTAGGCTAGGCCGCGCCCTCTGAAAGCGCGCCGCCTGCCTTACGCAGAGTGCCGTTGGTGAGTCCGATAGGCCCGAACGAGCCGCTATGACGAACGCCATCGAACGGCAGGATCGCGCCGGTGGCGAATACGTGGTCGCAACCGTCGGTGTCCTGGGCGCGATCCAATCCGTGCTCAAGCGACAGACACCACGTCTCGCCGAAGAGCTCGATGCGCCCCTCGCCATCGAGGAGGTCTCGCGCCTGCGTACTCGAAGCTACCGGGATCGTGACGAAGCTGATTGCGGCAGCCGTCATGAAGACGAACCAGAAAGCGACAGCCGCAGGGCCGAGATGGCGGCGTTGCGAGGGTGCGACGAGCTGCCGCGATCCCGCCGCGAGCGCGATGAGCAGGCCGGCCACGAGCCAGAACGCGGACGAGACCCAGATTGCGATCGTCCAGGTCGAGGTACCGTCATCGAAGGCCGTGGCGAGTGGCTCCGAATCGACGAACAGCGAAATGACAGCGATGGTCCCGGCCACCAGCACGACCCAAATCGCAAGCACCAATACCCAGTAGATCACGCTGGCTAGCCAGCGGCCCATCTCGCGAAGCGTCGAGCCCAGGGAGGCCAATGCCGGACCCGCATTCTTCCTCGCGCGTGACATGACGTCCTTCGCGGACTCGCCGTAGCCGCGGACCGCCAGGCGTTCATCCGGCGATGAGGCGGCGGGCACGATCAGGGCCATTGCTCCGTACACCAGCGCCACCGCGCCGAAGCTAAGGAGCGCAGCGATGACCGTGATGACGCGCACGACGGTGACGTCGACGTTTACGTAAGCGGCGAGTCCGGCGCAGACGCCGGCGATCATGCCTTCGCCCTCGCCCGTGAGCCGGTAGAGGCGCCGCTCTCGTAAGCGGAGCTCGGCGGCGGCGACAGGTCCCCCCTCGTTGGCCTCGCCGTCCGGCGTGCCAGCCGGCTCGACCGGGCCGAGGGCGGACAGTATCTCCTCGACGGTGGGTGTCGTGACGACGTCGCTTGCGCTGGCTGTCTGGGCTGCGCAACGATCGGCGATCGCCTGTTCAAAGTCGGTCAGGAGTTCGTCGCGGTCAGGGTCGCCCTCAAGGGTAGCTCGCGCGACCTCCATCCAGCGGTCGATGGCTTCGACGCCATCGTCTTCCACGTAAAGGGCGCGGCCGGCGAGATTGATCAGTGTGACTCTGTTCATCGTGTGGCTCCTAGTTCGGTCAGCGTGTTATCCAGTTGCTTCCAGTAGGCGATGAGCTGCCTCAGCCGCTCCGTTCCGGCCTCCGTCACTCGATAGTACTTTCTCGGCGGTCCGCTGTCGGACTCTTCCCATTCGTGATCGAGCAGACCATCGCGGCGCATCTTGCTGAGCAGCGGATAGAGTGTGCCTTCCTGCGTGGCGAAGGGCGTTTCGGCCAGGCGTCCCATAACATCGCCCGCGTAGTGGCGCCCCGTCGACAGCGTTGTCAGCACCGCGAACTCAAGGAGTCCTCGACGGAGGGGTTTGAAGAGATTATTAGTGGCCATCATAGTACCTTGCTAAGCGATAGTACCTTATTAATTGCCAGGATGCAACCCCGGCTCACGTCCAGTCGCCGATAGTCCTCCGTACTAGCATCAGTTTCGCGAAGCTCCCGTCATCGGTCTTGATTCAACCGCGACCACCTGCCCTCTGCGCGGCCACGGCCCTACGGGGTATGATCCGAGCGATGGGCGAACGAACAACTGCCTTCGCGGAACGCGCATGACACCCGACCGACCGAACCGTTGGCTCGAGAACCGGAGCGTCTCCGGCGACAGCTACGACGCGACCTACGAGCGCCGCGCGGCCGCCGGCGAGAACGTCCACGGCGAGGCCGACTTCGTCGAGCGGTTCGCGCCGGCGTCCGTGCTCGATGCCGGCTGCGGGACCGGCCGGGTCGGCCGCGAGCTGGCTCGCCGCGGACTGGACGTTGTTGGCGTCGACCTCGACGCAGCGATGCTCGACACGGCGCGGCAAAAGGCGCCTCGGGTAGACTGGCGCCTCGCTGACCTGGCGACCGTTGACCTTGCCCGTTCATTCGACGCCATCGTCATGGCCGGCAACGTGATGATCTTCCTGGCGCCGGGGAGCGAGGCGGCCGTCGTGGCAAACGTCACACGCCATCTGGAACCAGGGGGCTTGCTGATCGCCGGATTCCAGATCATGCCCGGCCAACTGAGCATCGAACGGTACGACGAGATCGCCGGCCTTGCGGGCCTCGCCCTCGCCGAGCGATGGTCAACCTGGGACCGCGATGGCTGGGACGCAAACGGCGACTACGCCGTGTCCGTTCATCGAAGGCCCGCCAGCAGCACCGAATGAACCTCTGACGACAGGCAGTGCTATCCTAACGGTAGTGGCGAAATCGCTGGAGGATGGCTATGTGCTGCGGTTTTCGAGTGAGAGTTGAGCCCGGCGATTGGCGGTGCCTGACTGACGCCCTCCAGGATACCTATGGCTACGAACTGCCACCATACATCATGCCCATCGGCGAGCGGCAGGGCATCAGCTTCCGGGCCAGCGGCATCGGTCACGACGCTGAGCCTGCCAGCTGGCTACGGGCGCTCAAGGCCTCGGTTGGCCTGTATGAGGCGCTGAGGAGGCGCGGCGTCCGAGCTGAGCTATTCCAGCGAGAAGACCCTTGCGAGATGCGGATTCTGGCAGATAATGGTCAACCGGTCGACTTGTCACGACTCTGCCGGGCTGTGATCCCGCAGACGGCGGCGGCTCAGTATCTGCCAGCGCTCTCCGCCATGCGCCACGCCCAGAGGCCAGAGCAGCACCTCCCCCGTTAGGAAGGCGAGGCCAGTGGTTTCGCGAAGCTGAGCTGATGGCCGTCCGGATCGGTGAGGTGGAAGTAACGTTCGCCCCACTCGGCGTCGCGCGGGGTAGAGTCTGGCTCCAAGCCGTTGGCCAACGCCCGTTCGTACAGGGCGTCGACATCGGAAACGTAGAAGACGATACGTCCCCACCAAGACCACTGCCGATCTTCAGGTTGGCCGATCAGGTTCAGGTACGAGGAGCCGACGGAAAAGCTGGTGAACTCCGCGTCCTCCCCTCCGTAGCGGAGGGAGAAACCGAGGCCGCGGTAAAATCGGACGGCGCGAGCCATATCGTGAGTTGCCAGGGTAACGGCGCTGATTGAGGTTATGGCTGGGGCCGCATCTTCTGGGATATCAGGCATCACGGTAATAATTGAGGGCCGGTCAATAGTAGCAAACCGCCGGACAGCTTGCACCCGCGCGGGCTTCGCAGTACGCTTCGCCGCGTGGCTATCCAAGGAGAGTACGAGCCGAGCCCGGCAAAGTTCGTCGCCGATCAGGTGGCGCTCTACGAGTCTACGGGCGGCGCCGAGGGCGGGACGCTCCAGGACAAGCCGGTCGTCATCCTCACCACGCAGGGCCGCCATAGCGGCAAGATCCGCAAATCGCCTCTGATGCGCGTGGAGGACAACGGAACATACGCCGTCATCGCTTCAATGGGCGGCGCTCCGAAGCATCCGGTCTGGTACCTCAACTTGACCGCCTCGCCAGAGGTAACGCTGCAGGACGGCGCGAACG
>JADFRJ010000104.1 GCA_022561355.1 Chloroflexota bacterium
GAGCGTCCTGCGAGCGTTCAGCCACCGCTCGATCAGCGCCGAGCTTGTCGTGGATGGAGAAGCGCTATCGACGCCACTCTACTGGCTGCTGCTGGGGAACACGCGTAACTACGGGGGCGTCCTTAACCTGACGCATCAGGCGAAAGCTGACGACGGGCTGCTCGACATCCTTCTGCTGCAGCACGGCGGGTTGCCGCGTCTCGCCTGGCTGGCACTGTGGGCGCTGCTTCGCCGCCACCAGGACCGCGCGGAAGTGGTCTATCGCACCGCCAGCTCGATCGACGTCCGAACGCCGGGCCTTCCCGTGCAGATCGATGGCGAGTATCTGGGCGAGACGCCGATGACGTTCGGCGTCGCGCCCGGCGCGCTGCGCGTGCTTGTGCCGCGCGGGCAGGGGAAGGCGCTCTTCAGCCGGTAGTGCGTTTGATCATCCGGATGGGGTGCTCTCGGGCGCGATCACACCGGCCGATACGCGGAACACAGCCTGTGGCGTGATCTCTTCCGTGAAGCGATCGGCGTCAGCGGACGTGATCAGCAGCTGGTCCCACTCCCCAAGCGACCTCAGCACGGCGCGACGCCGCTCCTCGTCCAGCTCCGAGAGCACGTCATCCAGCAGCAGCACGGGAACATCGCCCCTGGTGTCCGCCATGAAGCGCGCCTCCGCCAGCCGCAGCGCGAGCGCCGCCGTGCGCTGCTGCCCGCGTGACGCGAACGCCGCCGCCGAGACGCCGTCCAGCTCGATTCCCACGTCGTCGCGGTGCGGGCCCGTGAGCGTCATGCCAGCGCCGATATCGCGCGGACGGTTACTCGCGAGGGCGTTCCGCATGGCCGGCTCCAGGCCCGCGGCCTCTTCACGGCAACGCGCGGCGTCCCAGCCTTCCAGCCGTGGCAGATACTCGCAGGCCAGCTCCTCCAGGCCACCGCTGAGGTTGCGATGGGCAGACGCGGCATGCGACGCCAGCGCCTGCATGGCGGCGGCGCGCATATCGATCAGCTTCGCGCCGTGGCCGCTCAGCTCTTCGTCCCAGAAGTCGAGTTCGTCCGCGCCGGCCTCGCCAGACTGGATCCGCTTGAGCAGCGCGTTCCGCTGCGTGACGACCTTCCCATAGCGCTGGAGCGCCTGCGTATAGGCGGGATCGATCTGGCTGAGCATGACGTCCAGGTAGCGCCGGCGCGTCGAAGGCGAACCGCTGATCAGCTCCATGTCGTCGGTGGTGAAGAGCACGGCCATCAGCTGCCCGACCACGTCCGCCTGACGTTTGGCGACGCCGTTCACGCGCAACCGCTTGGAAGCGGGCACACGCGCCCTGTCCCCGGGCCGCGGCCTGCCCACCAGAACGATCTCCAGTTCCAGCGGGCCGTCGTTGCGTTCGACATTCGCAGTCACGCGTGCGACGGGCTGCGCATCGTCGAGGACGTCCCAGTGGATCAGACCGCCATCGGTCAGCACGCGGTCGGAGCGGGTGGTGGCGAGAAGAAAGGCCGCCTCCAGCAGGTTGCTCTTACCCTGGGCGTTATCGCCCAGGATGAGCGTGCACCCCCGCGGCAGCTCCAGTTCGAGCGATCGATAGTTGCGGAAGTGAGAGAGCGTTAACCGCCGAATCCACATCCCGGGCGGCCATCCTTGCCGTTGGGTGCGGCGTTCACGCGGTAGCGCCGCTGTCGCGTTCGACGAAGCGCAGGCGAAGCTTGCCCGCCTCCGGACGTGATTCCTCGATCAGCAGCTGTTCGCCGGTCGAATCGCGAAGGCCGTCGACGATCTGGCGGGCAGCCACGGGCGCGTTCAGGACGACCTCCAGGGAGGCCTCGCCGTTTTTGTACGCGACGACCGAGGCGCCCTCGGTCTGGGGCAGGCCGCTGAGGGCCCGCTGGACGTCCATGAGGCCTTGGAAGCCCGGCACGGCGGCAAGGACGACGCTCATCGGCGTCTGGCCAGGCTGGAACCGCGGTTCGACTGGAGTGGCCGGCGCGGGAGCAGCCGCAGCGGGCGCTGGCTGGGCCGGCTGCGCGCTTGAGGCCTCGCGGAGCGCGCGAGTGATCTCGTTCATGCGGCCTTCGATGCGGCCCGCCATCTCGGCGAGGTCCGACGCGCCGTCAGACAGCCGCTCCGCCTGCGTCGTGAGACGGTCCAGGGTACCCTCGAGGCGTTCGAACATCTCGTTTATCGTGCGCTTGAGATCGGCCACTTCCAGGGAGGCGTTGGCCCCGGACGTTACGTCCGTCTTGGCCGATTCCTGTACCTGGTTCTCGAGCGCCTCGAGCATCGACTCGAAGTGTTCCAAGGTCTGCTCGAGGTTCTCGGCCGCTTCCAACGCGGAGTGGTCAGGCGCAGGCATCACCGATGTGGACGCACGCCCTTCGTTTTTGGTTGTAGGCTTGGTAGTCACAACACTACCTCCGAATAACTGACTAGCGACACGCAGGAGTAGGTTGCCGATCCCGCTACGCTGCCCGCGTAGGCTCGATCGCACATCTACGTCCGTACCCTTCTTTTCCACCATCGTGAACCATTCGTGGTCGTGGGTGCGGAATCTCGCGCGCCTAGTGGAGTATCGGCAGCCACGCCACACCCCTATAACGAGACTGACTCGGCTAGTATAACAGAGCCCCGGCGGCAGGAGTTCAGCTTGATACGCTGAGAGACGGCCAACGCCTGGTCCTGACGTTGGCCGAGTGCGGGGTCAACTACGGCGGCTAGCCAGCAGTTTTAAGCCTTGGCTAACAACACTGCATGCCAAAGCGGGCTCGATCCTCTATAATGCGGCGGGTTCACGAATCTGAGAGCATTGCGCTGGTTAGCAACACTGAGGTCTGTCTTATGCATCATCCACTCCACACGCCCATCTGTGACTACTTCGGCATTGAGTATCCGATCTTCCTGGCGGGCATGGGCGGCGTCTCCGCAAGCGCCCTGACGGCTGCCGTCTCCAACGCCGGGGGCCTCGGCATTCTGGGCGGCGCCACCATGGATGTCGCGCTCCTCCGCGAGGAGATTAAGAAGACCAAAGAGCTGACGGACAAGCCCTTCGCCGTCGATCTGCTGGCACCGATCCCAGACATGATCCGGCCTCAGATTGAGGTCGTCTTTGAAGAGGATATCCGCATCTTCGTCGCCGGGCTCGCCGTACCGGCTGAGTTCATGAGCGAGATGCACGACCGCGACATGAAGATCGTCGTAATGTGCGGCAAGGTGCGCCACGCAGAGAAGTCGGAAGCGGCGGGCGCCGACGTCGTCGCCGCGCAGGGCACGGAAGCGGGCGGCCACACCGGCGAGATCGGCGGGATGGCGCTGATCCCGCAAACGGTCGAGGCGGTCAACATCCCGGTCCTAGCGGCAGGCGGTTTGGCGAACGGCCGTGGCCTGATCGCCGCGCTGGCGTTGGGTGCGCAAGGCGCCATTTTCGGAACGCGCTTCATCGCGACGCCTGAGGCGGAGGCCGCGCCGGGCTATCAGGAAGCGCTCGTCGCCGCGAAGGACGACTCGACAGTGCGCTCGCGCTCCTACACCGGCAAGCCGGCGCGCGCCCTCCGCACGGAGCGGACGGATGAGTGGGAGGCGAAGGCCGACGAGATCCAAGCGTTCCCGATGCAGGCAGGCATCTCAGCCCGCGAGGGCGTGATGGATTACATGGGGCGCGGCGATCACTTCGATCCAAAGCGCATGTTCATGCCGTCCGGGCAAGGGGTAGGCCTGATCCACGAGATCAAGCCCGCAGCCGAGGTCTTCGCCGACATTGTCAGCGAAGCAGAAGCAACGCTCCAAGAGCTGACCAAGCTGGCCACACCCGCAACGGCGTAGCCCGCCGTGGACTTCTCTTTCAGCCCAGAGGACGAGGCGTTCCGCGAAGAGGTGCGCGCGTTCATCGCTGAGGAGCTAGGCGACCGCGACATTGTGCGCGGCGGCAACATCGAGGCCTGGAAAGCCTACCGGCAGTTCATCCAGAAGCTCGCGGGCCGCGGCTGGCTAACGCTCGCCTGGCCGAAGGAGTGGGGCGGCGAGGGCGCCAGCCACATCAAGCAGCTCGTCTACAACGAAGAGATGGCGCTGGCGGAAGCGCCCGCAACCGACCTGGGCAGCGACCGCGTAGGGCCGACGATCATGCTCTACGGGACCGAGGAGCAGAAAGCGAAGTTCCTGCCGCCGATCGTTAAGGGCGAGGTGGTCTGGTGCCAGGGCTTCTCAGAGCCCAGCTCCGGCTCCGACCTCGCGTCGCTGCAGACCAAGGCGACGCTGGACGGCGACGAGTTCGTGATCAACGGCAGTAAGATCTGGACCAGCCTGGCCCACTTCGCGGAGTGGATCATCCTGCTCGTGCGCACGGACCAGGACGCGCCGAAGCACAAGGGCATCTCCTACCTGCTGGTCGACATGAAGACGCCGGGCGTCGAAGTGCGGCCGCTCGTCGACATGCTGGGGCGCCATCAGTTCAACGAGGTCTTCTTCGATAACGTGCGTGTCCCACGCGACGCGCTCGTCGGCGAGCTGAACCGCGGCTGGTACGTCGCGACGGCCACGCTCGATTTCGAGCGGTCGGGCATCGGGCGCGTGATCGGCAGTCGCAAGACCTACCACCAGCTCGTCGAGTACACGCGCGAGACGACGCGAAACGGCGACGCGCTGATCGAGCACCCGCTCGTGCGAGCCAAGCTGGCCGACCTGCAGATCGAGTTCGAGGTCGGCAAGAACCTGTCGTACCGTGTCGCCTGGATGCAGAACCAGAACCTGATACCGAACTACGAAGCCTCTGTCTCGAAGCTGTTCGGCTCGGAGCTGTCGCAGCGGCTCGCCAACGCCGGCATCGAAATCATGGGCCTAGCCGGCCAGCTCGCGCCGGGTTCCAAATGGGCGCCGCTGAAGGGCAAGTTCGAGACGCTCTACCTGAACAGCGCTGCGCTGACCGTCGCCGCCGGCACGAGCGAGATCCAGCGCAACATCATCGCCGGCCGCGGCCTCGGCCTGCCGCGGGACTAGGAATGCCACCGGACGCTGACGCGGTACGATACCGCCTCGCTACCACTTCTGACGCCGCGTCTATTGCGAAACTCCACGCCGAAAGCTGGCGCGTGGCGTACCGCGGTATGTTCCCCGACGACTTCCTGGACAACGAAGCCAGTGCCGACCGCGCCAAGGTGTGGCAAGAGCGATTCGCGGACCCCGACCGCGAGACGACAACGATCACCGTCCTCGCTGAGACCGGCGGAGAGCTGATGGGGTTCGCGCACTCGCTGATCGACGACGACGCGACGTACGGGACGCTGCTCGACAATCTGCATGTCCGCCGGACGGAGCATCGCAGCGGTATCGGAAGGCGGCTGATGGCAGAGACCGCGGAGCGCCTGGCCGCACTTGAAAGATCAACGCTCTACCTTTGGGTACTTGAGGGTAACGACCAAGCGCGCGCCTTCTATCGCGCCCTCGGCGGTGAGGAGTGCGGACGCGGAACGGTCGCCGACGGGCCTTCCAATCCCGCGCTTCCAGCAGTTCCCAGCCTGCGGATCTGCTGGCCAGAGCTGGATCGTCTGACTCGCTAACAACCCTGACTGGAAATTCCCCACCCTTAACCGCTATGCTCTGCGGGCATGAACCTTCCTGAAACATCGCGAGTAATCGTCCAGACCGGCAAGCGAGCGCTGGAGCTGCGTGAGCTGCCGCTCCCGAAATCGATCGCGCCTGACGCGGGGTTGCTGCGGCTCGACGCCTGCGGCATTTGCGGCTCCGACTACGAGCAGTACCAGGGCGTCATGGGCGGCCTGCCCTTCCCGCTGATCCCCGGCCACGAGCCGGTCGGAACTGTTGTCGAGGTCGGCGACGTCGCCGCGCAGCGCTGGGGCGTCCAGACGGGCGACCGCGTTGCCGTCGAGACGCTGCTGCCCTGCGGCTTCTGCCGCCAGTGCCGGGGCGGCCAGTACCGGCTCTGCAGCGGGCGCCGAGGCCTGAACGGCTACGGCTATCTGGGCATCGATACCGCGCCTGGGCTCTGGGGCGGCTTCGCCGAGTACATGCACCTCGATCCGCACAGCATCCTGCACAAGCTGCCGGACCATGTCACGCCGGAGATAGCGACGCTCTTCAACCCGCTGGGCGCCGGCATCCGCTGGGCGGTCCAGATCCCGGGCACGAAGATCGGCGATACGATCGTGATCCTCGGCCCCGGCCAGCGCGGGCTCGCAAGCGTGATCGCGACGACAGAGGCGGGAGCGGGGTGCATCATCGTCACGGGCCTCAGCGCCGACGAGCACAAGCTAACGCTGGCCAAAGAGTTCGGCGCGCACCACACGATTGACGTCGAGCGCGAAGACGTCGTGCAGCGTGTCCGAGAGATCACGGACGGAAAGATGGCGGACATCGCGATCGATGTTTCCGCGTACGCCACGGAGCCGGTGACGCAGGCGATCGATGTGGTGCGTCGCGGAGGGACGGTGGTGCTGGCAGGCATGAAGGGCCCGCGCCCGGTGGAGAACTTCTACAACGACAAGATCATGGGCAAAGAGTTGACGATCCACGGCGCGTTCGGCGTCGATTTCCACGCGTATGAGCCCGCGATCCAGCTCATCGCGTCCGGCAAGTACCCGTTGGAGAAGATGCACACGCACACGCTGCCGCTGGAGGAAGCGGAGCGAGCGATCCAGATCCTAGCGAGAGAAATACCCGGCGAAGAGGCGATCCACATCGCCTTGGTGCCGAATGCCTGAGCATGAACCGGACGCCTTCGTAAACTACTCGGACGTCCTCCGGAGCCGGACGAAGGATAGCTGAGAAACTGCAAAAGAGAAGAGGAGCCAATGATCAAAGAGCTGACCGAAGAGAACAAGGCGCGTATGACAAAGGTCATCGAGATGACGCCGTACATGGTGCATCTGGGGATGGAGCTGGTCGAGGCCAGCGACAGCTATGCCAAGCTGAAGCTGCGCTACCAAGACGAGAACTCTACAGCCGCGAAGGCGCTCCACGGCGGCGCGATCGCGTCGCTGATCGACACGACGGGCGCGATGGCGGCGTGGACGACGGCTGAGGTCGCCACGCCCAAGTACTTCGGTTCCACAGTGGGGGTCACGGTGAACTATCTTTCCGCCGTGATCGGTCAGGACTGCTTCGCCGAAGGGCGTGTGCTCAAGCGCGGCAAAGAGGTGATCTACTCCGAAGTGAGGGTCACGAACGAAGACGGCAAGCTGTGCGCGCAGGGGACCGTCATCTACCGGATTATCGAGCGGGAGCCGCGCTGATGGCCGCCGTCACGCCGATCGAGAAGCCGGAATCGCCCGAACTGCGCGAGTTCTACGATCGCATCGAGAGCGCCAGCCAGGGCATGGGCGTCCTGAACGTGTTTAAGACGATGGCTCACACACCAGACCTGATGCAGTCGTGGTGGGGCATGATGGCCGTGCTTCTCAGCCGACTGAAGCTAGAGCCACCACTTCGCGAGCTGGCCATCTTGCGGCTCTTTCAGGTGAAACGCAGCGAGTACGGCTTCGCCCATCACGTCCGCATCGCCAAGCAAGTCGGCATCACCGACGAGCAGATCGCCGCGCTGAGCAGCCACGCGGAGAGCGACCTGTTCTCCGATCTTCAGAAGCAAGTGTTGGCGTACACGGACGCCGTGACCAGGCTGGAGGACGGCTCGAAGGCGCTCGCGGCCGGCCTCAGAGAGCACCTCTCCGAGCAGGAGTTGGTGGAGCTGACGTTCGTCATCGCGAACTGGAACCTGATGGCGCACCTGCTGCTGCCGCTTGAGATCGAACTGGAGGAGCCGGCGAAGGAGTT
>JADFRJ010000105.1 GCA_022561355.1 Chloroflexota bacterium
ACGTCGAGAAGTCCTGCACCTCCTCCTGAATGTTGAAGCCGGCATCGCGCATCTGCGATAGGAAGATCGGCAGGTGCCTGTCGTGGAACTCGATGTCGGTGACCGGGTACATCACTGTGATGTCGATCGAGTCCGAGCCGGTGGCTTCCTGAATGAGCGCGCGTGACAGGGCCGGGTCGTATGACTGCAGCTCCTCCAGCTCCTCCGGCGGCAGCGCGAAGTCGCCGAGCGGCCAGTGCACGAGCCCGTTCGGCCGGCCTCCCCCTTCGCCTACGACGAGGTCGACGAACTCCTGGCGGTTCAGCGCGTGCAGCGCCGCTTTGCGGATGCGCTCGTCATCCCATGGTGGCCTCGTCGGGTTCATGACGAAGGAGATGAACGTGTTCACCGGCTCTTCGACGACCATGAGATCGGGATTCAGGTTTAGCAGTCCATCGGCCTCTTGCCGGTCTTGCGCGCCGTAGACGTCGATCTGGCGGTCGATGAAGGCAGCCCGTCGCGGTTGGCGATCGGAGATGCGTATGTACTCCACTTCGTCTATGTAGGGCAGCGCTTCGCCGCTGGCTCCCGTCCTGTAATAGTTCGGGTTCCTGCTGACCACGATGCCGCCGGTGTTGGAGTAGGAACCCGGCTCAATCACGGCCCACGGCCCCGCACCCACCCCCTGGTTGGTGATGCTGATGCCCTGCTCGAAGAACTCTCGGGGCGGAATCGTCCCGCCCAACGGCGATCCGAGCCGGAGCAGCGTGTACGCGTACGCGCCGGCCGTCTTCAGCTCAAACGTCGTGGGGTCTGGCGCGTTGGTGGAGTCCACCCATTGGTTCGTGAATGCTCGCATCAGGGCGCCGTCCTCGACGGCGATGCGGTCGAACCAGGCTTGGACGTCGCCGGCGTCCATGTCGCGCTCCGGAACGCCCAGTGAGTTCGGTGCGATCTTCACGCCCGGCCGGACATTGAAGAGGTATGTCTGTTCGTCGGGCTGCTCGATCGATTCAGCCAGGTCGAAGCGGATGAAATCTGACTGCCTGGCGGAGCGGCTCACGAGCGTGTTGTAGATGTGCGGGAAGAGCTGCGGTCCGAAGGCCACGCTCGTCAGCGGGTCGATGGTGCCCCAGTCGAAGGTGATCGCCTGCCGGAGCGCGCCACCCCGGAGTGCGGCGCCGGCCAGAGCCGGCCTTACGTCACGTTGGAGCAGTGAGCTGGCGCTGCCGGTTGCGCCAAGCGCGATGAGCCCCGCGGTGCCGATACCAACGGTCCGCATCCAAGTTCTCCTGGAGATGCGCTGCCGTTCGAACCTGCGCCAGAAACCTTCCGCTGCCATACCAACCGCCTCCTTCGGCTACGCCCGAGGGCCGCGTCTCGAGGTTCTCCGTGCCTGCCTAACCGGACGCGGCATATCTACGCCCTATTACTCAAGCGTTTCTAGGAGCCCGTCATGGTGATCAGTACCGTAAGAACTTGAGGGAATGGCACTATCGGCATGAACCGCCTCCTTAGAGGCTCTGAGTGTAGGTTGTGGCGCTTGGGGAGTCAAGCGTTTCGTCGTTTTCCGCATGTGTCATGGTTCGCCCAACTCCGCCAGCCCTAACCGCAGTTCAGCGCGCCTTCGCTGAGCAGTCCGGCGATCACCTGCAGGATCAGCGTGGCGTCTACGCTGGTGACGTCGCCGTCGCCGTTGACGTCGGCGCTCGACTCGTTCGCGAGCGAGCCGAGCAGGCCCGCGTTGAGCTGCAGGATCAACGTCGCGTCGATCGCGTTCACCGCTCCGTCCTCGTTCGGGTCGCCGCAGAGCTTGGGCGGCTCGGGCGTCGGCGTCGGCGTCGGAGCCACGGGGGTGTCGGTCGGAGGCATAGCGGCCGTATCGGTCGGGACCGGGGTAACAGTGCAGCCGCCGGACGTGCCCGGCGAGAGCAGGTTCGCGCTGAACTCCGAGGTGTTCTTCAGTCCGTCGGTCGCCGTCGCCGTCAGCAGCCCTTCAGCGAGGCCGCACGGCAGCAGAATGCTGAAGTCGCCTGCCTCGTCTGCGTCGCCAGATGCGAGGTACTCGACGCCTTCTCCATGGGCGACGCCGGGGGCGTCGCCATCCGCCGCGTCCGCTCGGAAGACCTCGACGGTGCAGAGCGGGCAGGCCGTTCCGATCAGCTTGTCGCCGGCCTGCGTTACTACGTCTGGGAATGGGATACAGTCGTTCGGGCTGATGGCCGTGTCCGGGAACGGTGCGCAGCCCACCACGCCCTCGCCGTCAAGCGCGACGGCGCCGGCACAGTTGGGGGCGCCGTCCGCATCCCAGCCGACGAGATCGATGCCTAGGCCGGCGTTGTCGTAGATGCTGTTGCGCGTAATGCGGTTGCCGTTCGCCCGCAGCTTGTCGCCGGTGCTGGACCAGGCCGCGCCGCCGAGGCACCAGTCGATCTCGATGCCGTTGCCGCCCGCGTCCGTGCCGTTTTGGAAGATCTGGTTGCCCGGCCCGATGTTCAGGCCGGACGCGCTCTCGATGTCGATGCCGTCATCACCGTTGCCGTCAATGATGTTGTTCCAGATGACGCTCTTGATTCCCGCGGCCTCGTCCGCGAACGTTCCGCCTACGATCTTGATGCCGTCCTCCGCGCTGCCCGCGAAACGGTTGTCCGTCACCGTCAGCTCCGCGGGCGACCCCGGGTGAAGCTCCAACTGCAGGCTGTCGCCGTGGTCTCCGGTCACCTCGCCGTTGCCGCTCACGTCTACTGTCACGAGGTTGCCATCGCCGGTACCGGCAGCGCTCCCGGCGCCCATCAGCACGATGATGCCATCGCGGTCGCCCTCGATGCCGTCGTTGTTGGTGACGAACACGGACGCGCGGTTGCCGGAGCTTGACGGTGCGCCTGCGGGTCCACCAGACGTCGTCTCCAGCGCGCCGGCGAAGCACTCGGCCCACACGCCGTACGGGCTGCCGGCCGCCGCGCCCACGCCATCGATTGCACCGTTGCCGTCGACCGTGAGCACGCAGGCGTTGTCGTCGCCGTCTCCGGCCGATGCGACCAAGTCGACGCCTTCGTCGCCCTCACCGACGATCTCATCGTTGCCGCTGACGCTGACGTCGCTGAGGTTGCCGTTGCCGCAGCAGATCGAACTGTGGACGTTAACGCCATCGAATTCGCCCTTGATGCGCGTGTTGCCGTTGACCTCGACCGTCGCGCTGCTGCCGCCCTCCTCGCAGCAGATCGCAACGCCGATGTCGACGCCCTGGCCGCCGTCCAGGTTGATGCCGCGAGACTCCACGTTGCCGTTGCCGTTGACCGAGACCACGATGTCCAAGTTTCGGGAGGTCCCGCCGTTGGGGCCTTGGACGCCGCCGGCCGTACCGCCGGCTCCGGCGATGCAGGCGTTGGCCAGCAGGCTCACCTCGACACCGTTCAGGTCGCCGCCGCTGAGTTCGACGTTTTCATCAATGTGAAGGCTGATCTCGCTGTCTACGCCGCAGCCGAGGAAGTTGAACTGGACGCCGTCAGCCGTCCCGCTGAGCAGCTCGTTCTGGCTGATGTTCGCTAAGATCGTGCCGTTCAGAGCGCCTGTGTAGTTGGCGCTGATGCCAGCCCAGCGCTGAATCGCATGACTAGCGGCCCCTGCCGCGGGCCGGTGTTCGCCCGCCCGCAGGCGGTTGCCGCGGATGTCGAGCGTGCTGTCACGCAGTTCGCAGTCGAGCGCTCCCAAGCACGGGTCGACGTTGAGTTGGACGCCGGCCCTCTCGTTCGACGAGATGTCGCTGTCTATCACGGCGAGACGTTCCACGTTCGATCCCACGATGAGGATGCCCTGCCCGCAGACGTTGCCGATGATGACGCCCGAGATCTCGATCGTGCCGAGCGCATGGAAGGCCGAGAAGCCGATCGGGCCAACGACGATACCGCCCGATGTCGCGCTCGCGGCCAGGCAGCCCAGGTCCCGGATCCAGAAGCTCTGGCCGCCGATCAGCGTGAAGTCGAGGCCGTCTTGCTGAGGCGATACGGCGATGCCAGAGGCCGCCGGCACAAGGCAATCGATGTCCTTGCTGCCACCATCGAGGACGACGGCGCTGCCCGTCGCGTCGATGATCACGTCGCGCGTGATCGGCGGCAGTTCGCCCGCGGAGCCGTCGGCGCAGAGGCCGATCACGCCGGGCTGCTGTTCGGCGAAGGCGGGCGGGTGGAACTTGATGACGCCGGCGTGGCCCGCGTTCACCTCGAGGATCGCCTCGCGCAGCGTGCAGTCGCCGTTCTGATCGTCGTTGGGCGGGCCCTCGCAGGCGCCGTCGTCGGTGTTGGCGGGGCTGTTCACCGTCACTGTCGAATCGCCACCGGCGGCCGCACTGTGGGCGGCGAGGACCGCCAGGCCGATGAGAACCAGCACGATTGCCGGTCCGAAGATGAGCTTCGTGATTGCGGGGCGTGAGCTGGGGCCGATGTTCAGGCTAATGTACCGTCTCCCTCATAAGCGGGCGCGGGCAGTCTACCAGACTAGATAATGTTACGAGATGGTTGCCTGGCCGCCTAGCAGCTAACTGAGAACGATGCCATCATTGCTACAGGGCCCTACCTAGGGCGCGAGCGCTTGAAGCAAGGGAGGGATCTCATGCGCAAGAACTGGTTGCTACTCGGCATCGTGTTACTAATCGCCGTGCTCGCGATTGGCGCTGTCGCTTGCGGCGACGATGACGACGATGCGTCCACCGCGACAGAAGCCGCCGACGGTCCGATCGGGCTTCCAAGCGGCGTGACCAACACGGTCATCGTCTCGGCCGGCGTCCTTGCAGACTCAGCGGGTAACACGCTCTACGTCTTCGACAACGATGAAGCCGGTGTGAGCAACTGCGCCGACGAATGCGCAGTCACCTGGCCGCCGCTCACCGTCGATGGCGACGCCATTGCCGGAGACGGTGTGGGCACCCTGGCCACGATCACGCGCGACGACGGCAGCACGCAGGTCACCCACGACGATCAGCCGCTCTACTACTACTCGCGTGACACCGGGGTCGGTGATCAAGCAGGCGATGGCGTTGGCGGTGTTTGGCACATCGTCCCAGGTGACGAAAAAGGCTCGCCCACGGACCAATAGCGAGAACGCCCCGCTTTAGGCGGAGCGTTCTGCTTGTTTCGACGTTGCTGCTGATGCGAAGCATCAGCCAAGCTGGAACCAAAAGGTTCAGAGCTGGAAGTAGAGCTTCTGCAGCCTCGCTGAAAGCGAGCCGGCCGCCGTGGGCGAGCCGTTAGCCGTCGCCGCCTTCGTACTTGAACGAAACCTTCACTCGCGCGCGGTAGGCGCGGACCTTGCCGTCCTCGAGCTGCATGTCCAGTTCGACCACCTCAGCGATGCGCAGGTCTCTCAATGACGCGCCGGCTCGCTGGATCGCCGCGGCAGCCGCCTTCTCCCATGAGTCCGTGCTCGTTCCGACCAGCTCGATCACCTTATAGACGCTCTCTGCCATTCGACTTCCTCCTGGATGCTCCATCGCCTCGCGGGGCCGCGAAGGCTGTTGATGCATGGTAGCTCGGAGCACCGGCCTTGTCGATGGCACTGGCGGAACACCGTGCGATAGGGGCTTGACAATCGCTAATATCGGAAGTATGATACTGGCATCAAGAAGCCGGTAATATAGCACTGGTATGGGTGATTGAGGTGTGTACCAGGTTCGTTCTCCGGCCAGGCGAGAGGGAGGAGGCAGGGAAGTTGGTTCGCTTGAGCCTTCAAGTGGCGGCCCACGCAGCCCCAACGGTTGGGAGGTTAGGAAGGGATAGAGGAGGTCCGTATGTTGCTGCTCAAGAGTTGCCCGCACTGTCGACAGGGCGATCTGATTGTAGAAGAAGCAGGTGAGGACGGCGTCGTCGCCGACTGTCTCCAGTGTGGATACACCGCCGACGAGCAGACCGTCCAATGGTGGCTGAGCCTGCCTCAGCTCACCGACGCCGAGGTGGCAGAAGACAACCGCGCCGCATAGGGCTCACCGCTGGGTGAGCTGGGCAGAACGGCTGCCGTTCAGTCAGCGTGCGGTGCTGCAGGCCAGCGCGGCAAGGGCGAACGCCCCGCTCAAAACGGGGCGTTCTCTCATCCTCTTGCCTCGGCGCTAGCAGCTACCTGTAGGGGAGGCCTTCAGGCCTCGCATGCGAAGGAGCTGTCGACGGACGGAGCTGGGGCCTGCGTTTCCGATCTCCAGCGTCCAGCTTCCAGCGCTAGTGTCCGAGCACCCCGCCGGACCTGACGAGCAGCTCTTCCAGGTGCATCTGCCACTCCATCGCCTCGCGGCGGCGCTCCGGCGTGTCCGCCAGCTCTTCGTAGATACCCTGGCCCCACTTTAGATGTTCCTCCTCCTCCAGCAGAATGTGGTTGAGGATGCGTACGGTAGGGGCGTCGCAGACATGATCGGTCACCAGGATGTGGTGGCGATAGTAGACGGCCAAATGCGTCTTCATCACGCGGTACAGCCCAACGAGCCGCAGCAGCTCGTCGTCCTGCAGCTGCATCTCCTCGCAGAACTTGAGGAACTCCTCGTTCGGCGGCTCCGCCTTCGTCGAAGAGCGCAGCGTGGGCGGCGCATCCAGGTCTGCGCCCTCCAGGACGCGCAACTCCGGCAGCCGCTGGCCGAGCCAGAACGCGTGCATCGAATCGTGGTAGCAGTGCTCGCCGAGCGTGAATTTGACCTTGATCGTCGGGCACGTCGAGGCCCAAGCGCCTGCCGACGTCATGCAGACCTTCTCGGCGAAGGCGTAGTGAATGATGCGCCGCGCGCTCTCGTCGACCGAGAACTCGCCGCCGACCTTGCGCGGGTCGACCGCCAGCTCAGGCACGGACCTTCTCCGCCGCCCGCCGCGCCCGTTCGCGGCGCGCCGTCCGCACGCCGCGCTGCCGTTTCGCGTAGGCGCGCGCCTTCACCTTGGCGGACTCCAGCTTGATGGGGTCTGGCTTGTATTCCAGGTCCTGGTTGATGCAGTCCACGGGGCAGAGCTTCACGCAGATGTCGCAGCCGATGCACAGCTCCTTGTCGATGACGTGGGTGCGCTGGCCGGTGGAGAAGTAGTTGATCGCTTCAGTCGGGCAGGCCCGCCGGCACAGGCTGCAGTTGATGCAGGGCCCGACGTCGATCTCAACGACTGGCAGCATGCGCGCTAGTCTTCGGAGGCGTCTTGCTCGCCCGAGGTAGCCTGGCTGTAACCACTGCCGGCGAGGGCGGCGCTGGCGCGTTCCATCTCGTCCGCGAAGAACTCCTTCAGCTCCTCGGTCTGCGTCTCGTCGAGGCGCGTCCGCCCGTACTCCGACATGGCGTGGACGCGCAGCGCGCGCTTCTCCATCTCGGGGTTGTCTTCCGCGAGCAGCTTGACGAAGTAGTCGCCGATGGCCGTGTGGGTGACCTCGTCGGCCCAGTTGTAATCGAAGCAGCGCTCCATCAGCTCGTCGCCGATCTTGGCGCCGAGTTCGGACGTGCCCTTGAACAGCAGGAGCGCGCCGCCCTCCAGCGATACGTTGACCGCTGAGAGCATCGAGATCGGCTCCTGCATCATGTTCTGCGGCGTCGCGCTGCCGCCGGCCTGCGGCTGGCCGTTGCCATGCCCATGCCCCTTGCCTTGCGTGGAGGGGGGCGCCGCGCCTCCGGCGCCTCCGGCGAGCGTGTCCGGGTACTCGCCGATCTTGCCGCCGTACGACTCGAGGACGCCCGTCGCGAGGCGGGCATGGCGGACTTCGTCCCAGGTCTGGCGCGCCATGGCCCTGAGCAGCGCCGG
>JADFRJ010000106.1 GCA_022561355.1 Chloroflexota bacterium
TCGATACGGCCATCTTCATCGATGTCGATACGAACGCTGAGAACGCGGCCGGCGTAGCGGAACGCCGCAGCCTCTCGCCCGCGCACGTGATCGCTGAGTTCGAGGAGGCCGGCGAGGAGGTCCTGGATCTGCTGGCCGGTCTGACGGAGGAGCACGAGCACCTGCGTCAGGAAGACCCACCATTCATCCTCAAGGGTTTCATCGACATGATCGATAGAGAGAGCCACAGCATCGAACATCTAAAGCAGCTCAAAGCGGCGCTGAAGGGACAGGACTAGCATGACCATCGACACGAAGCGAATCCGGGAGGACTTCCCGATCCTGAAGCGTGAGGTACACGGCAAGCCGCTGGTGTACCTAGACAACGCCGCGACGACACAGAAGCCACAGGTCGTCATCGACGCGCTCGTCGAGTACTACAGCAGCTACAACGCGAACATCCACCGCGGCATCCACGCTCTCGCGGAGGAGGCGACGGGGAAGTACGAGGCGACCCGCCAGAAGGTCGCCGACTTCATCGGCGCTCCGGACGCGTCGAACATCGTCTTCACGCGCAACACAACCGAGTCGATCAACCTCGTCGCGCAGGCATGGGGCCGCAAGTTCCTGAGCGCCGGCGACGAGATTGTGCTCTCCACGATGGAGCACCACAGCAACCTGGTGCCCTGGCAGATCTTGGCGAAGGAGAAGGGCCTCACGTTGCGCTTCATCGACATCGACGATGACGGACAGCTCGTCGCCGCTGACATCGAGCGGTACATCGGCGAGAAGACGAAGCTCGTGGCCATCACACACATGTCGAACGTGCTGGGCACGATCAACCCGGTGCGGGAGATCGCGGACCGCGCACACCAGCACGGCGCGCTCGTCCTGCTGGACGGCGCCCAGAGCGTCCCGCACCTGCCGGTGGACGTGCAAGAGCTGGACTGTGATTTCCTGGCGTTCTCCGCGCACAAGATGCTGGGCCCAACGGGCGTAGGCGTACTGTATGCGCGGAAGGAGCTGCTGGAAGAGATGGACCCCTTCATGAGCGGCGGAGAGATGATCCGGCGCGTAGAGCTAGAGGAATCGACGTGGAACGACGTACCGTGGAAGTTCGAGGCGGGCACGCCGAACATCGGCGATGTCTGCGCGTTCTCGGCTTCGCTCGACTATCTGAGCGACTTGGGGATGGAGAACGTGCGGGCGCACGAGATTGAACTGGTCCAGGAAGCCGTCCGCCGGCTGCAGAACGTGCCTGGAATCACGATCTACGGGCCCGAAAGCGCGGCCAGCAAAGGCGGTGTGGTGGCGTTCAACATTGAGGACATACACCCGCACGACCTGGGGACCGTGCTTGACCGCCACGGAGTGGCGATCCGAGCCGGCCACCACTGCGCTCAGCCGCTCATGAAGCGGCTGGACGTGGTCGCGACCGGGAGGGCGAGCTTCTACGTATACAATGAACCGACAGAGTTCGATGCCCTGATCGAGGGCATTGAGGCAGCAGCGAGGTTGTTCCGTGCCCCAGTCCATACCGGAGCCTGAGTTCGATGAGCTCTATCGAGAGCTGATCCTCGATCACTATCGCAACCCGCGGCACAGCGAGCCGTTGGCCGATGCGGACGTCGTCGCCGAAGGCTACAACCCGCTCTGCGGCGATGAGGTGGAGTTGCGGATCGATTTCAAGAACGGCTCCGTGAGCGACCTCAGCTTTGGCGGACGGGGCTGCTCGATCAGCCGCGCGTCCGGCTCCATCATGACGGACCTGGTCATCGGCAAGCCGGTGGCGGACGTGCGCAAGCTGAGCGAGCTGTTTAACAAGATGATGACCGACCCCGAGGCAGAGGTGCCGGAGGAGTTAGGCGACCTGGAGGCCCTGCAAGGGGTCGCGAAGTTCCCGGTCCGTGTGAAATGCGCCACGCTGGCATGGCACACGCTGGAAGACGGCCTGAAACAGCGGGACGAGGGCGGGCACGCAGTCCGCCACGAGGAATAGGAGGACCCCAGTGGATCTACTAACGGAAGAGCTAGTGCGCGAGAAGCTCGTCGACGTGATCGACCCCGAACTGAGGATGAGCATTATGGAGCTGGGGCTGGTCTACGATGTTGACATTGACGACGGGGCTGTTAAAGTTACCTATACGTTAACGACGCCGGCTTGCCCGCTTGGGCCGGTCATCTCCGGCCAGATCGAGAACCTCGTCATGGACCTTCCTGGCGTCAAGGAGGTGACACCGGAGCTGACGTTCAGTCCGCCCTGGGACCCGAAGACGATGGCTAGCGACGACGTGAAGATGCAGCTGGGAATCTGGTAGGGAGAGCGCTAGCCAAGGCGGCATAACGCTCGGTGAGGCCTGTTCAGGGCCTTGAACGGACTCATAGTTCCAATTCTCAATGGCCTCCGAGCGACTTTGTGAAATGTGGTACACTGGCCGCCATACCTACGAAGAGAACCATGAATAAGGAAGAATTCGCCCCGCTATACGACCCTTCGCAGGAGCGCGACGCCTGTGGCGTTGGCTTCGTCGCGGACATCTCCGGTACGCGCCGGCATGACATATTGGAGATGGCGCTCGAGTGCGTCACCAACCTGACGCATCGCGGCGCGGTGAGCGCTGACGCCAAGACCGGAGACGGCGCGGGAGTGCTGTTCCAGATACCTCGCGGCTTCTTCGCGAAGGAAGCCGAACGGTTGGGCGCGAAGCTGGAACGGCCGGAGGACCTGGCCGTCGGCATGGTCTTCCTGCCGGGAGGCGATGAAGCGGCGGCCTCGGCGTGCCGGAAGGCGTTGGAGGAGGCGGCTCAGAAGCAGCAGTTGAGCGTGATCGGCTGGCGGGTCGTGCCCGTCGATCCGTCGATCCTCGGCGACTCCGCCGTCAAGAGCCAGCCGCAGATAGAGCAGGTCCTGCTAGAACGGCGCAAGGGCGCTTCGGACGAGGACTTCGAGCGCCTGCTGCTACTCGTGCGCAAGGAGGCGGAGCGCCAGGTGACCGAGTTGAAGATCGAAGGCTTCTACATTCCGTCGCTCTCGCACCGGACGATCGTATACAAGGGGCTGCTGGTCGCGTATCAGTTGAAGTCGTTCTACACAGACTTGGCCAACCCGGAGTTCGAGACGTCGCTGGCGGTGTTCCACCAGCGCTACAGCACGAACACGTTCCCGAACTGGGTGCTTTCGCAGCCGTTCCGCATGCTGGCGCACAACGGCGAGATCAACACTCGCCAGGGAAACCGAAACTGGATGCGCGCCCGCGAACCCGACCTGCACTCCTCTGTTTGGGGCGAGCAGATCGAGATGCTGAAGCCGATCATCCAGCGAGGCGGCAGCGATTCGTCCGACCTCGACAACGTCTTGGAAGCAGTCGCGCTCTCCGGCAGGGATCCGCTCCATGCGATGAGGATGCTGATCCCCGAGGCGTGGGAGAACATGCCGAACATGTCCAGGCCGTGGCGCGATTTCTATGAGTATCACGCTTGCATCACCGAGCCCTGGGACGGTCCCGCGAGCATCGCCTTCACGGACGGCGTCGTCGTCGGGGCGGCGCTCGACCGCAACGGCCTGCGGCCCGCCCGGTATCAGGTGACCGCGGACGGGCTGATCGTGATGGGCTCCGAGGTGGGGATGGTGGAACTCGACGAGGCGCGCATCATCAAGAAGGGCCGGCTGGGCCCCGGCCAGATCATCGCGGTCGACACGGAGCAGGGCAAGCTCCTGACAAACGACGATATCATGGATCGCGTCGTCTCTTCCGCGCCATACGGCGATTGGGTTCGCGAACACCTGATGGACCTGGACAAGTACATCAAGCAGGTTGCCATCGAGACGGTGCATCCCGAGGAGAACCTGCAACAGCAGCAGGTGGCGTTCGGCTACACCCGCGAAGAGTTGCAGTACGTCATTAAGCCCATGGCGGAGGACGCTAAGGAGCCCGTGGGCTCCATGGGAGACGACACGGCGCTTGCGGTCTTCGAGAAGCGCCGGAGGCTGCTCTCGTACTACTTCAAGCAGAAGTTCGCGCAGGTCTCGAACCCCGCGATCGACTCGATCCGGGAAGAGCTCGTGATGTCGCTCGACGTGTACATGGGGCAGAGGCTCAGCCTGTTCGAGGAGACGCCCGAACACGCGCGGCTGCTGCGATTGCGCAGCCCGCTGATGGTGAACGAGCAGCTAGAGGCCATACGCTCCATGAACTCCGGCAACTTCCCATCCGAGGTGATTCCGTGCCTCTTCCCGGCGTCAGGTGGGCCCGATGGCATGGAGCCCGCGTTGAGAGCGATCTGCGCCGCCGCCTCGGATGCGGTCGATAACGGCAAGAGCATCATCATCCTCAGCGATCGCGGCGTCGACGAGAACAGCGCGCCGATCCCGATGTTGCTGGCCGTTGGGGCAGTCCATCACCATCTGATCGGCACAGGCAAGCGGGCCCGGGCCAGCATTGTCGCGGAGACCGGTGAGGCGCGCGACGTCCACCAGATCGCGCTGCTGATCGGCTACGGCGCGAGCGCCGTCAACCCGTATCTGGCGTTCGCGACGTTGAGCACGATGTTCTTCTCGGGCGCGTTCAAGGACATTCCGGACATCGCTCAGGTGCATTCACGGTATGAGAGCGCCGTTGACGCGGGCGTGCTCAAGATCATGTCGAAGATGGGCATCTCCTGCGTCTCCTCCTACCAGGGTGGCCAGATATTCGAGGGCCTTGGGCTAGGCCAGGACGTGATCGATATGGCGTTTGCCGGTACGCCCTCGCGCGTGGGAGGCATCAGCTTCCGCGAAATCGCGGAGGACACGCTGGAGCGCCACGCTAAGGCCTTCCTCGCTGAGAACGGCGTGCGAATGGAGGACGGCGGTTTTTACAAGTTCCGCAAGGACGGCGACTTCCATAGCTTCATGCCCCAGACGGTCCGGGCGGTACATAAGGCGCTGGAGAGCGACGAGCAGGAGGACTTCCAGAAGTACAAGGAGATGCTGGACGCGCGCGAGGACCCCGCGACGCTGCGAGACCTGCTCCGCTTCAAGAAGGCGACGCCAATCCCGATCGACGACGTTGAGCCGATCGGGGACATCATGAAGCGCTTTACGACGGGCGCGATGTCGCTCGGCGCGCTCAGCCCGGAGGCGCACGAGACCCTCGCCATCGGGATGAACCGCATCGGCGGCAAGAGCGACACCGGCGAGGGTGGCGAAGAGCTGCGGCGGCTCTACGGCGGCAACGGCAACGGCGACAACCCGAACAGCGCGATCAAGCAGGTCGCGTCTGGCCGCTTCGGCGTAACGCCGATGTACCTGGTGGAGGCGAGAGAGCTTGAGATCAAGATGGCGCAGGGCTCGAAGCCGGGTGAGGGAGGCCAGCTACCCGGCCATAAGGTATCGCCGTTCATCGCCGCGATCCGGCACACGTTGCCCGGCACGCCGCTGATCTCCCCGGCGCCGCACCACGATATCTACAGCATCGAAGACTTGGCGCAATTGATTTACGACCTGAAGATGGTGAACCCGCGCGCTCGCGTGTGCGTGAAGCTGGTAGCTGAGGAGGGCGTGGGCACAATTGCGGCCGGCGTGGCGAAGGGCTATGCGGACGTGATCCAGATTTCAGGTACGTCCGGCGGCACGGGCTCGTCACCGATCAGCTCGATCAAAAACGCGGGAATGCCGTGGGAGCTTGGCGTCGCGGAGGTGCAGCAGGTGCTCGTCCAGAACGATCTGCGCAGCAGGGTGCTGCTGCGGGCGGACGGTGGGATGCGGACGGGACGCGACGTGATGATCGCGGCGCTGCTGGGGGCCGAGGAGTACGGCTTCGGGACGGCGGCGTTGGTGGCGATCGGGTGCCTGATGGCACGCCAGTGCCACCTCAACACCTGCCCGGTGGGTATCGCAAGCCAGCGCGAGGACCTACGCGAGAAGTTTAAGGGCACGGCCGATGACATCGTGCGCTTCTTCGGCCATGTTGCGGAGGAAGTCCGCGAGATCATGGCTGAGTTGGGCGTCCGTACTATCGAAGAGGTGGTCGGCAGGATGGACCTGCTTGAGCCGGTGGATGATCTAAGCGATCCACGAGCGCGGATGCTCGACATGACGCCGCTTCTATGGGTGCCGGACGACGACCGTCCGATCCGGCGCACGCAAGACCGCAACGATCGCGACGAGGAGATTCTTGACGACCAGATCATGAAGGACGTGGCCGACGCGTTGGACGGCAAGGGCCCGGTGCAGAAGTCATACCCGATCCGAAACATCCACCGTACCGTCGGCGCGCGCGTGGCTGGAGAGATCGCGCACCGCTATCGCGAGGAAGGTCTGCCGGAGGGCAGCATTGAGCTGCGCTTCACCGGCAGCGCCGGCCAGAGCTTCGGGGCCTTCTGCCACACCGGCCTGCGCATGATCCTGACAGGCGAAGCCAACGACTACGTCTGCAAGGGCATGGGTGGCGGTGAGGTCGCGCTGCGGCCTGACCCCGCTGCCACGTTCAAGACGCACGAGAACGCGATCATGGGGAACACCGTGCTCTACGGCGCGACGGGCGGGAGCCTGTTCGCCGCTGGCAGGGCCGGCGAGCGCTTCGCCGTGCGCAACAGCGGCGGCAAGGCGGTCGTCGAGGGCGTAGGCGACCACGGCTGCGAATACATGACCGAGGGCGTCGTCGTCATCTTGGGCGAGACGGGCCGTAACTTCGGCGCCGGCATGTCCAACGGGATCGCGTACGTGTTCGACGAATATGGCCACTTCCCATCGATGCTCAACCCGGAGATGCTCGCTATCAAGCGGGTGACGGACGAGCCGGACATCGAGATTGTGCAGGCGCTGATCCAGCGTCACGTGCAGCTCACCGAGAGCCCGCGCGGCCAGGAGATCCTGGAGCGCTGGGACGAGTTCCGGCCGCTGTTCTGGAAGGTCGCGCCGCACAGCGCGATGACCGAGGAAGGGCCGCAGACGATCATCCACCGCCACCTGGAGAGCCTGCGCTCAGCGCTGGCGGTCGGCTAGCGCCGGCCCGCCTTGTCAGATGTCTAGGGCACTAGAGGTCAACCGGCGATTCGTCCGGAGCCGGACGAGCTTGATACTGGGGCTGTTCTGCGCGCTGTCCGGCGCCGGCTTGGCCACAGGCATCATGGCGTTCGAAGCGATTGCCAACGACATGGACTACACAATGCGTTCCTGGGTGCTGATCGCTCCCGTGTGGCTGGGATTGGCTGCCCTGTGGATGCTGACGGCCCGCTGGCCGTTCATTGGCGGGTTACCCCTGGGCCTGCTTGCGTTCTATGCGGGTGGCTTCTTCAGCGACGTCTACGGCCAATTTCCGGCCGGCGTGCTGCTCTTCCTTGGATCGGCGGCCGTGATTGCCGCGGCGACTGAGACGGAGCCTGAAAGCGACCTCGCCCAACCGGCACACGTCGAGTGACACAGTGGCGCTCGGGTGAGCGCCCCTACGGCTCGTACCGGCGATGGGCGTTCAGTCGGAACGGCCCTTACGGCTCGTACAACTCCACGCCGGGAAACGCGGATACGTACGAGAACCAGAAGGCGGTGCGCACCGCCAACGGTTCGAGCTGCGCGCCCGCGAGCACGCCGGAGAGCGCCTCACCCGTCAGGGACCACTCGCTGCCGGTCTCCTCATCTACGAACGTCCCATCGCGAAATTGGAACGTGAGCGCCTGCCCATCCGCCTCCGCCAGA
>JADFRJ010000107.1 GCA_022561355.1 Chloroflexota bacterium
GCGCGAGGTCGTACTCCCGGTCCAGTCGCCCCTGCGCGATCTCCATGTGCAGCAGCCCCAGGAAGCCGCAACGGAAGCCGGGCCCCAGCGCGACGCTCGTCTCCGGCTCGAAGGAGAGCGAGGCGTCGTTGAGCTGGAGCTTCTCCAGCGCCTCCCGCAGGAGCGGGTAGTCGTTGGGCTGCGTCGGGTACAGGCCGGCGAAGACCATCGGCTTCGCCTGGCGATAGCCGGGCAGCGGTTCGTCCGCCGGCTGGGCGGCGTCGGTCAGCGTATCTCCCACCCGACAGTGGCGCACCTCCTTGAGCCCCGTCGCCACGTAGCCGACCTCGCCGGTGGCAAGGCGGCCGGTGGCGGTGAAGCCGGGCGTGAAGACGCCCACCTCCAGCGCGTCGATGGAGCGTTCGGCGGACATGAGCCGCAGAGCCCGGACGTCCCCAATGCCGCCGTCCATCACCCGCACGTAGGCGATGACGCCCTTGTAGGGATCGTACTTGGAGTCGAAGACCAGGGCGCGCAGGGGCGCCGACTCCTCGCCTCCCGGCGGCGGAACGCGCCGCACTACCGCCTCCAGCACCTCGCGGGTACCGGTGCCGTCTTTGGCCGAGGCGAGCAGCACCTCCTCCCGCGCGAAGCCCAGCATATCGCCTATCTGGCGGGCTACCGCCTCCGGGTCGGCGTTGGGCAGGTCGATCTTGTTCACTACCGGGATGATCGCGAGGTCGTTATCGAGAGCGGCGTAGACGTTCGCGAGGGTCTGCGCCTGGATGCCCTGAGTAGCGTCGACCACCAGGATGGCGCCCTCGCAGGCGGCCAGCGCGCGCGAAACCTCATAGGAGAAGTCCACGTGCCCGGGCGTATCGATGAGGTTCAGCTCGTATTCGGTTGTGCTCTCGTCCGGTCCAACGCTGCGGTACGGCAGGCGGACGGCCTTGGCCTTGATAGTGACGCCCTTCTCCCGCTCCAGATCCATCGAGTCGAGCACCTGCTCCACCCGCTCACCGCGCGAGTCGTCGATGAGGCCGGTGATCTCCAGGAAGCGATCCGCCAGCGTCGACTTGCCATGGTCGATGTGGGCGATGATGCAGAAGTTGCGGATGTGCTGGCGGTCCATGCGTCAGTTTATGGTAGCACGGGCCATGGATCAGCGCGTAGCAATCAGTAGACCGGCATCCTTCGTGACGTGGTATGCGCCTTCGCTCGCGATTGCGCTCTCGATGGAAGCGCGCAGGCGGTCGAGCTCTTCCTCAGCGACGACCCCGTCTGGCCAGACCGACCGGATGTACGCCAGCGCGGGCGCGACCTCTGTGATCGCCAGCGCATCGTCGTAGCGTCGCACCTCCACGTTCAAGAAGCTCCGCTCAAGCTGTCCCACACCACTCTCCAAACCGAACTCATCGAGATCATCGATCCGATCAGCGAACGCTCCGACAAGCTCGTGCATGTGGTTACGACCGTTCGTCGCGGCATACATCCTCCCGCCGGGCCGCAACACGCGGCGGAATTCGTCGATCGCCTGCGCTCGGTTCGGGACGTGGTAGAGCATATGGTTCGCGATGACGACATCGAACGTCCCGGCGGCAAACGGCAGCGCCTGCCCGTCCGCGCCGGCGAAGCGCGGCTCGAAGCCGGCTTCGCTCAGCGCCTGGCGCGAGGTTGTCACCATTCCCAGAGAGAAGTCCGAAAGCGTGCAGCGGTTCGGCTCGGGCAGGCGGTCACGGTTCTTGAGCCAGAGCGCGCCGCTACCGCAACCGATCTCAAGGACCGTGTCTCCTGGAAGCATGCTCATCTGATCGAAGACCCAGCGATGCCACGCGTACGGATTCGTGCCGAACCGCTCATGTAGCGCGAGACGAACGTTCAGCTTCGCGTCGTCGTTATACTGTTCGCTCAGGAGATGCTTCGGATCTGTGAAGTGGGCCACGCGGCGAATGATAGCACGGGCATCCGCGCCGAACCTCGGTAACAGGATTGGCCAGGGGCAGATACGCAGGAGGCGAGCGGTTCGGATTCCCCGCTAGACGCGGTGGCAGGCCACAAAGTGGCCGGGCGAGACCTCCCGCCACTCCGGCACCACGGCGCGACACTCGTCGATGGCGATGGGGCAGCGGGTGTTGAAGACGCAGCCCGGCGGCGGCCGCATGGGGCTGGGAACATCGCCGGACAGGATGATGCGCTCCCGCGTCGTTTCCAGCTCCGGGTCCGGGATCGGGACGGCGGAGAGGAGCGCCTTCGTGTAGGGGTGCAGCGGGTTTTGATACAGCTCATCCCGGTCCGTGAGCTCCATCAGCTTGCCCAGGTACATAACCACCACCCTGTCGCTGATGTGCCGCACCACGGACAGGTCGTGGGCGATGAACAGGTAGGTGAGGCCGAACTGGTCCTGGAGATCCTCCAGCAGGTTGATGATCTGCGCCTGGATCGAGACGTCCAGGGCGGAGACCGGCTCGTCGGCGACGATGAAGTCCGGTTCCACCGCGAGCGCCCGGGCGACGCCGATGCGCTGCCGCTGGCCGCCGGAGAACTCGTGCGGGTAGCGATTCGCGTAGTAGGGGTTCAGCCCAACGATGCGCATCAGCTCCGCGACCCGGTCGCGGCGGGCCTGGCCTCGCGCCAGCCCGTGGATCGCCAGCGGCTCGCCGATAATGGCGCCTATCGACATGCGAGGGTTGAGCGAGGCGAAGGGGTCCTGGAAGATCATCTGCATCTTGCGGCGCATGCGCCGCAGCTCGCCGCCCTTGAGCTTCGTCAGCTCCACATCGCCGAACAGAACCTCGCCCTCGGTCGGCCGATAGAGCTGCAGGATGGCCCGCCCGGTGGTGGACTTGCCACAACCGCTCTCCCCTACCAGGCCCAGCGTCTCCCCTTTATGAATCTGGAAGCTGATACCATCAACCGCCTTCACATCGGCGATCTTGCGCTGGAAGATCAGGCCGGCCGTAACAGGGAAGTAGACCTTGAGATTCCGAACGTCAAGGATGACCTCTCCCTGCGCGACCTTGTCCTGGGTCTCTGTATCTGTTGTCATTCGGTCACCTCAGAGCGGTCTCGAGAGAATCCCACCTTCTGCCACTCCCAGCAGGCTGCGTAGTGTTTTTCGTTCACGGCCGCAAGCGGCGGCGTCTCCTGGGCACATTTATCGACGCGATAGGAGCACCGGGGATAGAAGGAGCAGCCCTTCGGCATGTTGATGAGATCCGGCGGCACTCCCTCGATAGGATCGAGCTTGGTCTTTCTCGCCTGATCGAGGCGGGGCACCGACTTCAGCAGCCCGAGGGTGTAGGGATGCCTGGGATTGGCGTAGAGCTCCTTAGCGGTGCCGCTCTCGACGATTCTGCCCGCGTACATCACGTTCACGCGGTCTGCATAGCGCGCGACGACGCCCAGGTTGTGCGTGATGATGATGATCGCCGTACCCAGCTCGCGGCTCAGGCGCGCCAGGATCTCGAGGACTTGGGCCTGGATGGTGACGTCCAGCGCCGTCGTCGGCTCGTCCGCGAGCAGCACCTTGGGATTGCAGGAGAGCGCCATGGCGATCATCACGCGCTGGCGCATACCGCCTGAGAACTGGTGCGGGTAGTCGGAGACGCGGGTCTGGGCATCAGAGATACCCACCATCTCTAGGAGCTGGACGGCGCGACGGAGAGCGGCGCCCTGGTCCATGTCCAAGTGCAGTTCGAGCGCCTCGGTGAGCTGCCTGCCAATCGTCAGCACAGGGTTGAGCGACGTCATGGGCTCTTGGAAGACCATGGCGATCTGGTTACCTCGGACGTGCCTGATCTCATCCTCGCTAACCTTCAGGAGATCCTCGCCTTCGAAGATCACTTCGCCGCCAACGATCTTGCCTGGCGGCGTGGGGATCAGTCGCAGAATCGAGAGCGCGCTCACGCTCTTCCCACAACCACTCTCCCCCACCAGACCAAGCGTTTCGCCTTCTTCGAGGTCGTAGGTGACGCCATCAACCGCGCGCACCACGCCGTCGTCGGTGAAAAACGAGGTCCGCAGGTCCTTGATCTGCAGGAGGGGTGCCATTACGAAACTATCTGGATTGTCTTCAAAGGCGTGGCTCCGACCTTGGTGGGGAAGAGGAGACTCGAACTCCTACGCCTCGCGGCACATGATCCTAAATCATGCTCGTCTGCCAATTCCGACACTTCCCCTGGATAGCAGCAGGCAGTCGAAGGTGCGACGAAGACGTTCGTCAAACCCTGTGTCATTCCCACCTTCAACCCCCACCGCACGCTTTCATGTTGGTGAGCCGCAGAGGAATCGAACCTCTAACCTGCTGATTAAGAGTCAGCTGCTCTGCCTGGTTGAGCTAGCGGCCCAATGCGGGGCGAGTATAGCACACTTAAATTTTCGTCGGCAATAGGCGCGTTGACGATCCTATGGGGCTCTGATAGCATGATCAAGAATCTGGGTGATTAGCTCAGTTGGCTAGAGCGCTGCCTTGACATGGCAGAGGTCACTGGTTCAAGTCCAGTATCGCCCACCAGTTTGCGTAATGAGAGGCCCAGGCCTCTATAACGAACAGCTACGACCAGGACGAGTAGCGGCATCACGTAAGGTCGCCAGAGAGGGGCGCAATGCTGAGAGCGCCCCGGCCGAAACGCCGCGAACACCACCTGCGAGCTGGGCTCCGAGGCTCTCCGAAGGAGAGCTGAGATAGCTCCGGAGGCACCCGTTAGCGGCCAAGTCGAGGTCCCAACGTTGCGTTGGGATGAACGAGGGTGGAACCACGCGAGTCAGCCTCCCGTCCCTCAAACGGGAGGCTGTTGCATATCGGATCGAGAAAGGCTCCCCTCATGACAGAGCAAGCTCAGCAGGACGACCGCCTGTACGCCATGCGCCACTCGGCCGCGCACATCATGGCCGAAGCGGTGCTGGAGCTGATGCCGGGCGCCAAGCTCGCCATCGGCCCGCCCATCGAGCACGGCTTCTACTACGATTTCGAGCTGCCCGAGTCGCTCACGAAGGAAGACCTGGCGAAGATCGACCGGCGCATGCGCCGCACGATGAAGCGCAACTTCGCCTTCGAGCATAGCGAGATCAGCAAAGAAGAGGCGCGCAAGATGTTCGCCGATCAAGCCTACAAGTTGGAACTGATCGATGGCATCGAGGATGACAAGGTCAGCCTCTACACGCATAACAAGTTCGTCGATCTATGCGAAGGTCCGCACGTTGAACGCACGGGCAAGGTCGGCGCGTTCAAGCTCACGAACATCGCCGGCGCGTACTGGCGCGGCGATGAGAACAACACCATGCTCCAGCGCATCTACGGTGTGCTGTTCGCAACGCAGGAGGAGCTGGACGCGCACCTGGAGCGTGTCGAGGATGCGCGGCGCCGCGACCATCGGCGGCTCGGCCGGGAACTCGAGCTGTTCACGACACACGAGGACATCGGCGCGGGCCTACCGCTCTGGTTGCCCAAGGGCGCCACCGTCCGCAGGATGCTGGAGGAGTTCATCACGGGCCTGGAGCGAGAGGCCGGCTACCAGCACGTCTACAGCCCGCATCTTGGCAAGCGCGAACTGTACGAGCGCTCCGGCCACTGGGACCATTTCAAAGACGACATGTTCCCTCCCATGCAGCTGGAGCACGAGCAGATGGTCCTGCGGCCGATGAACTGCCCGCATCACATCCTCATCTACGCCTCGAAGCTGCACAGCTATCGCGATCTGCCGGTCCGGCTCGCGGAGCTGGGCACGATGTACCGTTGGGAGCGCTCTGGCGTCCTAGGCGGCCTCAGCCGCGTCCGCGCCATGACCTTGAACGACGCCCACATCTTCTGTGCGCCAGAGCAAGTGAAGGAGGAGTTCTCCGGCGTCATGCAGCTCGTCGAGCGAGCGTACGATATCCTCGGCATCACCGAGTACTCATACCAGCTCTCACTTCGCGACCCCGACGACAAAGAGAAGTACGCCGGCGACGACGAGATGTGGGACGTAGCTGAAGACACGCTCCGGGAAGCGATGGACGACCTCGGCCTGACGTACACCGAAGCAGTCGGCGAGGCGGCGTTCTACGGCCCTAAGCTCGATATCCAGTTCGCCGACCTGATGGGCCGTGAAGAGACCTACTCCACCGTCCAGATCGACTTCTATCTACCCAAGCAATTCGATCTGACCTACATCGGCGAGGACGGCGCCGAGCATCGGCCCGTCATCATCCATCGAGGCGTCCTCAGCACCATGGAGCGGATGATGGCCTACCTGATCGAGCTGTACGGTGGCGCGTTCCCGCTCTGGCTGGCGCCGGTGCAGGCTGTCGTGATCCCGATTGCGGACCGCCACAACGATTACGGCCGCCGCGTCGTCGATGACCTGCGGGCCGCGGACCTGCGGGTCGAACTCGATGACAGGGGCGAGCGGATGCAGGCGAAGATCCGCGATGCCCAGATGCAGAAAGTCCCCTACATGCTCGTGGTTGGCGACAAGGAGGAGGCGGCGGGTGCGGTCGCGGTGCGCCAGCGCTCCGGCGATGATCTCGGCGCGCTTCCGCTCTTCCAGGTGATCGACCGTCTGAAGGACGAGATTACAACGGCCATGAGCAGCAATTGACCCACGGGCGTGTTCTCGTCAATCATGGGCTTGTGACCGCCAGCAGGACACGAGATGACTGATTCAGGACACGACATCGAAGGTTGCCTGGCCTGCGACCTCAACGACGGCAGGCGGGACCTTCCCGGTACCGCTTCCACGCCGCCTCGCGGCGCGGTGGAAGCGTTCGCGGAGCGGGCGCGTCAGCTTCTGGGAAGTACGTCCGTCATCACTTCGGGCGCTTAATCGGGAGACGCGATGGAAGACCTGCACATCCTTGAGCTGTTGGTGGCGCTCGCGATCATCCTCATCGCGGCCAAAGGGTCCGGCATCCTGGCCGTACGGCTCGGCCAGCCAGCGGTCCTAGGGGAGCTTACGGCCGGCGTCATCCTGGGCCCTTCCGTGATCGACATATTCGGCCCGAACCTCTTCGGCATCTCCAGTTTCGATTACCTCAATAGCGAGGTCATCAGAGGAACTACGCTGACGCTGGCCGAGCTGGGCGTCATCTTCCTGATGTTCTTGGCAGGGCTGGAAACGGACCTTGCTGAGGTCAACAAGGTCCGCAGGGTCGCGTTCCTCGCCGGCGCGATGGGCGTCATCTTCCCGCTCGCGTTCGGGACTTTGGTGGCCCTCCCCTTCGACCTTTCAACGAAAGAGGCGCTCTTCGCGGGCATCATCCTCTCGGCAACAAGCGTCAGCATTTCCGCGCGGACACTGATGGAGCTGGGCGTCCTGCAGAAGCGCGAAGGGATCTCCATCCTTGCCGCGGCGGTCATCGACGATGTGTTGGTGCTCTTGATCCTATCCTTCTTCATCGCCTTCGCTGTGGACAGCGCTGATGGCAGCGGTGGCGCGGCCGAGGCGCTGCTCATCGTCGGCCGGGTCATCCTCTTCTTCATCGTCGCGCTGATCATCGGGCTGTTCGTCCTGCCGCCGCTGGCGAAGTGGTCGGCCAACGCTTCGATGAGCGAAGGCGTGATCGCAACAACTCTCGTGGTCGTCCTACTGTCAGCCTGGTTCGCGGAGTATGTGGGCGAAGTCGCCATGATCACGGGCGCGTTCCTTGCCGGAATCTTCATGAGGCGGACAGAGGTTCAC
>JADFRJ010000108.1 GCA_022561355.1 Chloroflexota bacterium
GAAACACGTTCCTTCCTCCAACAGGTGAACAACCCTGTGTTGGCCAAGCCCTTCCGCGTGCGCGAGGTGCGCGAGACCATCGAGCGGATCCTGAGCGAGACGTAGGCAAGACCCTACCCTGGGCACGCGGTATCATGGCGCATCATGGCGACTCGCCTGCACTATGCGCTGCCGTTCGCAGGGCAACTGATCGCGAGCACCGCGCGGAGGCTGCGCGGCCTGCGCCCTATCGCCGTCCCGGCCGAGGGCCGGCCGTTCATCATCGTCACCGGCCTGGGCCGCTCCGGCACGAGCGCGGTGGCGCGCGTCCTCCACGAGTCAGGCATCTCGCTGGGCGAGCACTTCCGCGACCCCACTGAGGAGAACATCACCGGCTTCTACGAAGAGCTGCCGGTCTGCGACCTGAACGATGAGATCATGGCCGAATCCGGCATTGCCGGCCTGCGGCGCTACCCTTGGCGCTCGACCATCCTCGCCGTGGCGAAGCGCTTTGAGAAGGAGATGGCCGCGCTGGCGAACACGGACGCCGCTGGTTGGAAGGACCCGCGCTTCAGCGTGATGCTGGAGCCCTGGCTCCCCTACCTGCCCGGCCCGCCCAAGGTGATCGTCTGCCTGCGCAGCTCCGAGGCGTTCCTCCACTCGGTAGCGCAGATCTTCGGCCTGATCGACCGTGACTTGGCCGAACGTTGGTGGTCGCGAGAGCTGCGGCGCCTCCTCGACGTCATCCGCGACTACGACATCGAGGCGACCTGCGTGGAGTACGACGACCTGATCCAGCGGCCCGAGGAGACGGTCGCGCGGATCTCCGCGTTCGTCGGACAGCCATTAGACGCTTCATACGTCGAGCCGAAGCTGCGGCATTTCGCCTACCACATCCCGCACCGGCTGGCACCGATCTACAACGAAGTGCGCGCGCTCGGGCCCGCGGACTCAACGCGGCCGCTCGCGACCGAAGGAGCGCCCGCAACACCGGAGGCGATCGACGCATACGCACGGCAGGTCAGCGCGATCGACACCAAGATCGAGGCGGCGAAAGAAGAGTGGGCCCGTCGCACCGGCGCGCCGGAGTTACACCTGGCGCACTACCAAGAGCTGGGCCTCGACCCGACGGACGTCTACGCCGAGGGACGGGCCGCGTCCGAAGCGTACATCGCGATCGTCAGCGACGCGCAGGCCGAGTTGGGCCCCATAGCGCCGCCCGCTGGCTTCGAGGCCTACCATGAGGCGACGAGGGCGGCCGTCAACGACGCGCGCCTAGTCGCCCAGCTCATGCTACAGGCGGCCGAGCACCGGCGGGCCGTCGATGACGTGCTCAAGGCGTACGAGCTGCGCCTCTCTCCGAAGGCGATCGCTAAGACGCAGCAGCGGCGCGCGTCAGCGTTCGAGCGCGGCCGCAAGTCAGCGGCGCGCGCGCAGGCAGAGCGCTAGGTCACCCCTCGCTCTCCCAACGCGCCAAGGTCTCGGTCGCGCGCGTGTAGCGTCCTGGTACGGCGTCCCGCCAGTCTCCTGGCAGCAGAATCACGAGCGGCGACGCGCGGAAGAACTTGAACCTGTAGTAGAGAATGCCCGTGAGGTGGAACTGCACCTGGCTAGCGACCGAGCGCAGTTCGTCGCGCAGCGCGCCGGCTACTTCATCGGGTACTTGACCCGAAGAGTACGAGTCGCCGAGGAGCATGAGCGCATCGACCTCGCCGAGCTGGCCGGCGCGCAGCCACTCGAGGCGAGCGCGCTCTAGATCGCCGAGAGCGGCGTACCAGCGGCCGAGTGCGGTCCGGCCGGCGCCGAAGTCCGGATAGCGGGTGAGCACGTTGTCGATCTGCTGGCCCGCCAGCTCCACCTCACCGTCGCGGATCAGCGCCTCCGCCAACACGATCCGGTCTTCTTTCGTATCCCGCTCAAGGACTCGCTCTACGCAGCCAATGAGAGCGTCCTGCCGCTCGACGCCTGACGGGACGGGCTGTGCCGACAACCATAGGAGCGCACAGTCGTTAAGGACAACCGCTGAGTTGGCAACGATGTCAGAGAAATGAGCCACCCGGAACGGGGTCTCGCTCCAGAATGGTGAATCAGCCAGGCCCAGGTCCTGGAAGATAGCGTCTCCGTAGGCCCTTACAGCGTCATCGTCCCAGTTGGTCAGCTCAAGCGCCGTCCCCGCAACGAGCGAGACCGCGGGATCCCGGTTCGCGAACTCCATGGCGCTGAGCGCGGCAGACCTCGCGCCTTCACGGTCGGTGGTCCTCGCCAGGAGCAACGCCAGGTTGGCGTGGCCTATGGCGCTCCTTGGCTCAAGCTCCAGCCCTTTGCGCAACTGACCGATCGCATTGTTCAGGAACGTCAGGTCTCCGGTATCCAAGTAGACCTGACCCTGCACAACGCCGAGCCTGAAGCGATAGATCGCGAGCTGTGGGTCGAGATCGACGCCCCGCTGGGCCTGATCGACAGCCTCATCCCAACGCTGCGCGTTAGCATGCGTTAGGCCCTCGTTATAGTAGAAGTGGCCGATATCGATACGCCCCCACGTGATAAGCAAGCCAGCGATCGCGACCGGGATGACGGCGCGAGCGGCCAGCCCCAGCCAACGTCCAGAGATCGCCCATCCGCCGGTGGAGCCAACCAGAGGTCCTGACCCTCGACGCTCGCGGTATGCGAGAGCGGCTACCGCACCAATCGCAGCCACGACAACGAGCGCACTCTTGAAGCCGTTCGGCGCCTCCAGCAGGCTGAAGATCGAGAACGCCGTCAACGAACCCGCGCACGCCACCAAGGTCAATCGCGTCTCACCTTCAGACTCGCGCAGGCCACGGACCAGCAGCCAGCCAAGGCTTCCGATGAGCGCGAACATTGCCAGCACGCCAGGAATGCCCGTGTCCAACGCCGTCTGGAGGAACCCGTTATGGGCGTGAACCGCATGGTCCGGAAAGCGGCCACTGTACTCCGGATAGAGAAACCCGAACATGCCCGGGCCTGTACCCAACAGCATGTGGTCACTGAACATCTCCGCGCCGGCGCCCATGACGTCGATGCGAGGCGTCCCGGACTCACGGAAGAGCCAGATCGGACGCGCTTCGACCTCACTCGCGGCAAACGCGAAGGCAACGATGGCCATTGCCAGCCCGAAGGCCACAACGCCGAGATACATCCGCTCAGTGGAAGTCTCCGGCTTGAGACGGCGGATGAGCCCACGGCCGCCCGGCGTCAGCGCTAGCAGCAACACCATCATCACAGCACTGCCCCCAGCAGCGCCCAGCCAGCTCGACCTAGCCAGCGTTAGAAACATCGCCAGCAGGACAACAAGAGTCGCCAGTCCAATTGCCACGCGCAGCACAGGCGCGTAGCCACGGACAAGCCCGACCAGGAAAAACGGCAACGTCATGGCGAAGATGCCGCCAAGGATATTCGGGTGATCGCCGACATCGTGCGCCTTCGGCACCGTCGGAGGAATGAGATCACCGAACGAGAGGCTGCCACGAACGGACTCCGTCAACCGCAACCAATCCGTATAATCGCCCGCCACGATCCAGACTGTGCTGACGGCTGCTGCCAGCACGGCCAGCATCAGCGCCCACTCCACCTGCCAACGCCGGAGTATGTGTCGATCAGAGAGCACATAAAAGATGCTGACCGCCATGAGCACAGTGAGCGAAACTTCCAGGCTGACTCGCCAGTTGAGTGATCCAGCGGTCGCCAACAAGTAGGCGCCCAGCAGCGCCACGATCGCCACATCGAGCGGGCTCCCGCCGGGCAGCCGCCGGGCGATGAAAAGGGAGATGAGATACGGGACCAGCACGGCACCAGTCACGGCATGTAACACGATCGTGGCGTTGAAGACGTTTAGCTGCAGGAACGGCAGGGGCGTGATGATATAGAAGCCAAGCCAGGAAGCGATGAGCCCGACGACGAGCAGGGCCACGAACTGATTTAAGGTCAGAGAGACAGGAATTGATCGCTCGGGCTGCCGGCCCTTGGCATCGGTCTTCGTGAACGGTCCCGGTGTTGTTGCCATCTTCCTCCGCAGCGCCGTAGATCGTCTAACGGTAGCCATGGGCCAGCGCACTGGTCAAACCTCGCCCGCGATCGCGAACAAGCGATATGATGATGGCGCACCCAAACCATGAGTACCATCGGCGCGATCCTCTATGATGCCGGGCGCACACTCTTGCGCCCGAGAATGGAAGCACCAGACATCTGGGACTTCCTGGGGGCCCAGTTGGGCCTGAAGCTGACGCGAGAGCGAGCGCTGCCGGACATAGGCCACCACTTCTACTCCCGCTTCGGCGAGGACGGCATGGGCTCATACGACTCCGACGAGGCCGCGCGGAGCTTTTGGGCCTCATATTACATGCAGGCCATGCGCGACGCGGGCATCGACCTGCCAGAGGAGACGCTGCATTCAGCAGCCGACGCGCTCTACGACTGGTACCAGGAGCCGGAGCAGTGGGAGACGTACCCTGAGACGTTAGAGACGTTGGAGCAGGCCAGCAAGCTTGGCTTAACCCAGGGCATCATCTCAGACTGGGGAACCGATCTGGTTCCGATCCTCCACGCCCACGAGGTAACGCGCCACCTCGACTTCGTCGTGGCGTCCGCGGCGGTAGGCAGCGCCAAGCCGCACCCCGACATCTTCCGCTATGCGCTGACCCGAGGGCGGCTTCAGCCACACGAGGTGATCTACGTAGGCGACTCGTACATCTCAGACGTGCTTGGTGCTCGGACCGCCGGTATCGAGGCCGTGTTGATAGACAGAGAAGGGCGCGCGCCAGAGGTCGACTGTCCCGTCATCACGTCGCTACTTCAACTCTTCGACCTGATCAACTAGCTCTAGTTGTGCTGCTCTATCTCATCCGGCACTCCGCCGTCGCGCCGGACCCCAACGTACCGGGCCCGCGATGGCGCCTCTCGCCAGAGGGGCGAGAGGCGGCGGACGCGTTGGGCAGCGAGCCCTTCTGGAAAGAGCTGCGCGGCATTCACACGAGCGTCGAACTAAAGGCGGTTGCCACCGCGCAGCGCATCGCCGCGCCCAACGAGCTGCCTATCAGGATCGAGCGCGACTTGCGAGAGGTGGAGGGGCGCATGTGGGTGGAGGAGGGCTACGCTGATCTGGTGCGTGACTATCTGGCAGGCGAACCGCCGGACGGCTGGGAGCCGCTCGATGCAGCGAGGTCGCGCGTGCGGGCGTGCATCGACGGCATCGTGGATCGGCACACCGGCCTGAGCGTCGGCATCGTCTCGCACGGCATCGTGCTAACCATCTACCTGGCGGACGTGCTCAGCCTCGACGCCAACGCGGCGATCGATCTGTGGAAGAGCATTCGCTTCCCGGACGTAGCGGTGCTAAATCCCGAACAGAAGCGGCTAGAGCGGACGTTTGGCAGCTAGGGTTCGATGATCTCCACATGGAACGCGAACCCTGACGACCCTCTGTGCCAGCCGGCGAACAGTTCGATGGCGTACCGACCCGGCGGTAACGCATGAAGGTCTAACAGTTGAGAAGCGACAGGCTCGAACGCTAGATCGATCCGGGTGGTACCTCGCCGATCGTCGAGAGGCACTTCAAGCCGGTTGCTAGACGACTCCTGAACAGCATCGAAGTCGGGCCGCCATGCGTAGCCTGAGACGGCGTCTGGTTCTGCTGAGAACGTGAGCTGCGGACTCCCTCTCTGACGAACACGGATCGCAACCTGTGGAAGCGGGAGGGTATCGATCGGGTGGCCATTGATGACCCAGTCCTGGGACTGCCAGTTGATCGCTATCCTGGCATCATCCTGCTGCTGCTCACCGTAAGAGAGCATGGCGGTCGGTGCATCATCCAACGTCTCGCAACTGCTAAGCGTCTCATCCTTTGCAGGAGGAGTAATGGTTGCAGGTGAGTCCAATGCGGGTGCATTTGCCGCACCCGCACAGGCACCAAGAGAGAGAAGTAAGACAATCAGCCAAATAGACCGCCCCATAACGGGCAGTAGTATAACAGGCCCCAGCCCACGACAAGGCGTGGTGATGGCCTCAAAGGATGAGACTCTTCGCTGCGCTCAGAGTGACAGTCGTTCGCTCTAGTTAAGCTTCATCGGGTTGTGGAAACAGGTGCGCTCGCCGGTGTGGCAAGCGGGACCGACAGGGTGGACGCGAACGACAACGGCGTCGACGTCACAGTCGGCCGCGAGGCTCTCGACGTGGAGGACGTTGCCAGAGGTGTCGCCCTTGCGCATCAGCTTGTTCTCCGCGCGGCTGAAGCGCCAGACTTCCTTCGTCTCCTGCGTCTTCTCTACAGCCTCCTGGTCCATATAGAAGAGCGTCAGCACTTCGCCGCTATCGGCGTCCTGAATGATCGCGGGGATCAGTCCGTCCCCTTTCGCGAAGTCCAACTCGCTAACTTCGGTCATGTTGCTCCCTGTTCATTGCTTCGGCCGCATGGGTATGCCGGCGGCCGCTAGCTGTCGTTTGGTTTCTTCGATGCTAAAGGTACCAAAGTGGAAGATGCTGGCGGCTAGCACGGCGTCGGCTTTGCCGTCAAGGATGGCATCGACCATATGAGACGGCTCGCCGCAGCCGCCGGATGCGATCACGGGCACCGTGACGGCCTCGGAGATCGCCTTCGTCAGCGGCAGGTCGTAGCCGGTCTGGTGCCCGTCCGCGTCCATCGACGTAAGCAGGATCTCGCCCGCGCCCAGCTCGACGACGCGCTGCGCCCACTCGACCGCGTCGAGGTCGCGCGGGCGGCGGCCCCCATGCGTGTAGACCTCCCACTTGCCTTCGGCGACGCCCTTCGCATCGATCGCGACGACGATGTTCTGGTTGCCGAAGCGCTGAGCGCAACTCGAAATCACCTCCGGATTTTCGACGGCTGATGTGTTGAGCGACACCTTGTCGGCGCCAAGCTCCAGCAGCATGCGAACGTCATCGGGCGAACGAACGCCGCCTCCGACTGTGAACGGAATGAAGACCTGATCGGCCACCTTCGCGACCATGTCATAGACGGTCTGGCGATTGTCCGAGGAGGCCGTGATATCGAGGAACACCAGCTCGTCCGCGCCCTGTTCCTCATAGACGCTCGCGAGCTCGACCGGGTCACCGGCGTCGCGCAGCTCCACAAAAGAGATGCCCTTCACCACACGCCCGTTCTCGACGTCGAAGCAGGGGATGACGCGCTTCGTCAGCACTACAGGTTCATGTTATCGGACGGCCGCGATCGCTTCGCGCAGGTCCATCCGCCCGTCGTAGAGCGCGAGGCCGACGATGGCTGCCTCGACGCCAAGATCGGAGAGACGCGTAAGGTGTTCAACCTTGGCGACGCCGCCGGCGGCGATCAGGGGGCGTTCCGTCGCGCCAACCATGGTCTCGATCATCTCGTAGTTCGGAGAATCGAGCATGGCGTCGCGGTTGATGTCGGTATAGACGAAGCGCGGCACGCCAAGAGCGGCCAGCGTCTGAAGGAACGATTCCGCCTGGAGTTCGGTCTCCTCACGCCAACCCTCGACGGCGACGACTCCTTCCCGGGCGTCGATCGAAACGACGATACGCTCGCCGTGGCGGCGCGTTGCCTCCGCGGCCATCTCGGGATCGCGTACGGCAGCGGTGCCGAGAATGACGCGATCGGCCCCGGTATCC
>JADFRJ010000109.1 GCA_022561355.1 Chloroflexota bacterium
TGGGCAGCTCTGCCAGCCGCGCTTCCAGTTGGCCGAGCGGGATGCTGATCGCATCCGCGACATGACCGGCCGCGTACTCATTAGGCTCGCGGACATCGAGCGCAATCGCGCCAGCGAGCAGCGCCTTCCGCGCCTCCGCGGCATCGACGAGCGGGGTGGTTGCGAGAGGCTTGCCGGCCTTCACCCACGCTTCGATGCCACCCTCGAGCCAGCCCGCGAACTGCTCATAGCCGACCAGCAGCGACTCTTCTTCGATCCGCTCCAGTGATTCGTCATCGCGCACGAACAGCAGCCGCGTCTCAGGTGATGCGAGCCATCCGAGCCACGTCGCGTAGCTATCGCGAAACTCGTTACTCAGCGAGCCCGGCACGTGGCCAGCCGCGTATGCCTCCATGGCCCGGACGTCCACGACCAGAGCGCCCTGGCGCGCGGCATCGAACGCATTGGGCTGGAGAGGCGGCGCCGGCGGAATCTGTTCGTGCAGCCGTGGGCCCTCCTGATTGATCGGGCGCATCCGAAAGAAGTAGGCCGGTATCGCCGGGAACGTCGTCGGGAACCAGCGCACAAACTCGTCCTCGTCTTCGACAGCGAGCACGGCGTTCTGCTGGCGCTCGAGGCCCAGCGTGGAGGTGCGATCGGCGCCCGGCACCGCAGAGCAGAAGGAGCCGCCGCCGTGGGTCGGATAGAGCAGCGTCTCGTCCGGCAGCGACGAGAACGCGGTCTTCAACGTGCGGAACATGGAGTGCGTGAGGGAGTCGGTCATCTCCGGCGCGATCAGGTCGGTGCGCGCCGCGCCGCCGACGATGAGCGAGCCGCCGCTGAACAACGCGGGCGGGCCTTGTGCCGCGCGAAGAACGTAGCTCAGGTGCTCGGGCGTGTGGCCGGGCGACGCGATCGCCTCCAGATCGAAGCCACCGATGCGAATGCGTTCGCCCGGCTGTACGGGCCGATGCGGAAACCGCACCTCGCCCTGGCCAGGAACGTAAATGTCCGCCTTCGTGGCCTGCGCCACCTCGAGGACGCCGGACACAAAATCGGCGTGCAGGTGCGTCTCCAGCACCGTCCGGATGCGCCAGCCGCGATCCTCCGCAGCCCGCAGATACTGATCAACGCTCCGCAACGGATCGACGAGCACGGCTTCATCAGTCGCTACCTCCATCAGGTAGGAGCTGTTGCCTAGCCCTTCGTGGACAAATGGAATGATGTTCATGTTATTACCTCCGTAAGCGCCGGCGTTGCCGCCGGACGCGCATGGCGCAGCGTCGCCGCTGCTATCATAGCCGACGCGGCGGTCAGCGCGGCAACAGCATAGATCGCCTGTTCAAAGCCCAGCAGGTCGGCTACCGCTCCTGCGCCGAGCGCACCGGCAACGAACCCACCGTCGCGCCAGAAGCGATAGACGCCAACGGACGTCGCGCGCTCTTCAGGGTGCACTTCATCGCCGATAGCGGCGATCAGCGTCGGGTAGACGAGCGCCGTCCCCACGCCGAGCAGCACGACCGCCACCAGCCAGCTACTGAACGAGCCGGCGACCGCGATCATGGCGATGGCGCCTGCCTGCAGCAGCAGCCCGCCCACAATGGCCGGCTTGCGTCCCACAATGTCGCTCGCCCAGCCGGTACCGAGCTGGAGGACCCCCCACACGAAGGGGTACGCGGCTGCCAGGATACCGATCTGACCGAGGTCCAGTCCGCGACTGAAGAAGAAGAGCGGAAGGATACCCCAAGCCAGCCCGTCGTTGAGGTTGTTGACGAAGCCCGCCTGCGACGCGCCGAATAAGCGCGGGTTACGCCAGGTGACATCAGCGAACGTGCGTCTAAGCGAGGGTGTTGAAGGGCCAGACGGGTGTCCGTCCGCCTCCATCGAAACAAACGGCCGCGTGTCGCGTACGAGAGCCGTGAGCGCCAGCCCGCCCGCGGCGAGAGCGATGCCCAGGTAGAACGGTTCCGGCCGCAGCCCATACTGCTCCGCGATCACGCCGGTGAGATAGGCCGCGGCGGCGACGGCGACGTATCCGGCAGCTTCGTTCAGCCCCAACACGAACCCACGTTGCTTGGGGCCGGCCAGGTCCATCTTCATGTTGACGGTCATCGACCAGGCGAGGCCCTGATTAACACCGAGCAGGAGATTGGCGCCGATCACCCAGCCCCAATTCGGCGCCCAGATGAGCATCAGGGGAACGGGGATGGCCACGAGCCAGCCTGCCGTCAGGACCTTGCGCCGGGTCAGCCTATCGGAGAGGGTGCCGGCGAAGAGGTTCGTGATCGCCTTCGCGAGCCCGAACGTCGCGATGAACGAGACGACGGCCGTCGTTGACGAGATGCCAAACTCGGCCTCGCCCAGGAGCGGCAAAACAGAGCGCTCCATGCCGATCATGCCACCGACGAACGCGTTGATCGCCACCAGCAGCGCGATCTGCCGCCAGTTCTCGCGCACGCCGAGGGCGATCGACCTGGCTGCTACTCGTCCGGCCATCAGCTCTGGGAGTCGCTAGGCGACCTGCTCCTTCGCGGAACTCGAGATGGTCCGGAGCGCCAGTGCCCGGTCACCGAAGACGAACTGGTAGACGAACGACGGGATGCAGAAGTGGGTGATGCTTACAAGCGCGGCGACAGCCGTGAGTGAGCCCCCGAGCGCATATCCCAGCGGGGTGACGCCCAGCTGGAACGACAGCGCAATCGCGACGATCCAGAGTGCTGCCACACCGCCAGAGAAGCGCGTGGCCGCGCCATTCGGCGGCAGCGGTCGCGTTCCGGTCAGGTGGCGCAGCCCGTAGTTGTAGATCAGATCGAAGGGATGCACCGTGAAGATCGCGCCGGCTGCCGCGATCGGCACCATCGCCCACAGAAGCGGCGTGAACGCGAAAGCTGTCGCGATACCGACAAGCGAGCCGCTAAGAACGAACTTCGTGCGCATCCACGGCACGAGCTTCACGAATTCAGGATCCCTCGAACAGGCGAGCCCCCGCAGCTCCAGCCAGCTCTGAAGTCTTGGTGAGATAGCCATGTTTGTTCCTCCTTCGATATTCAATCGTTCTATTGAATACGCCTATATTACCATCCTGAAAGCCGTCGGTCAAGTATTCAATCGATATCTTGCAGGTTTATTCCCAGACCTCTATACTGGCCGTATGGCGCATCGAGAGTTCAAGCGAAAGATCTATGCGGAATTCGCCCGTATCGGGAACGCCTTGTCCAGCGCGCGACGGCTGGAGCTGCTGGACCTGCTTGCCCAAGGGCCGCGACACGTAGAGGCGCTCGCTACCGAGACGGACATGTCGGTCGCGAACGTCTCGCAGCACCTGCAGGTCTTGCGGCAGGCCCGCCTGGTGGAGGCGGAGCGCGAAGGCACCAAGGCGCTCTACCGCCTAGCCGACAAGCATGTTCTCGATCTGTGGCTCACGCTGCGGTCGGTCGCGGAAGAGCGCCTCGCCGGCCTCGGCCAGCTCCGGCGCGACGTCGATGTCTACGACGAGGAGTCGCCGGTACCGAGGGATGAGCTGGAGAGGCTCTTCCTGGACCGGAACGCGGTGCTGATCGACACGCGTCCGAGCAGGGAGTACGAGCACGGACATTTGCCGGAGGCGATCTCGATGCCAATGGACGAGCTACCGAACCGCCTCCACGAGCTGCCGAGGGACCGGCCGATCATCGCCTACTGCCGTGGCGACTACTGTCTCTTCGCGGACGAGGCGGTCGCGCTGCTGCGGGAGAAGGGCTTCGAGGCGCACCGCCTGGACGGCGGCTGGCCGGAGTGGTGGGCGGAAGACCGCGCGGTCGCCGGTGTGTCCGAGGGCTAGCAGTTTCGAGCCGCTCGCGGTACCCTCTGGCCATGGCGCAAGCATCACCAATCGAGTGGACCGAGGCGACCTGGAATCCTATCACCGGCTGTACCAAGGTCAGCCCTGGCTGCGCGCACTGCTACGCGGAAACGTTCGCTGAGCGGTTCCGAGGCGTTCCCGGCCACCCCTATGAGAAGGGCTTCGATCTCCAACTGAGACCGGAGCGGCTCGAGCAGCCTCTTTCGTGGCGAAAGCCTCGGGTAATCTTCGTCAACTCCATGAGCGACCTGTTCCATGAGGACATCCGGGAAGCGTACATCCGCTCTGTGTTTGACGTCATGGAGCGCGCGTCCTGGCACACGTTCCAGATCTTGACTAAGCGCTCAGAACGGCTCGCTGACATCGCTCGCCGGCTGCCTTGGCCGGACAACGTCTGGATGGGCGTCTCTGTCGAGAACCAACGCTGGACATCGAGGATCGATCATCTGCGGCAGACGCCAGCCGCTGTCCATTTTCTATCGTGCGAACCGCTGCTCGGCCCGTTGGAGCTCGACCTAACCAGGATTGACTGGGTGATCGTCGGCGGAGAGAGCGGCCATCGAGCTCGGCGCATGCAGCCAGAGTGGGTCCGGGCGATCCGCGCTCAGTGCGAAAAACAGCGCGTCGCGTTTTTCTTCAAGCAGTGGGGCGCCCACAACGAGGCGGGCATGCGCGTGGGCAAGGGCAAGGCTGGACGAGTCCTCGATGGTGGAACGTGGGACGGAATGCCTCAGAGGTCAAAGAGGGAGGGCTGGCGCGAAACGGGCAAGTCTAGCACGAAGTCCCGCTTGAAGATGCCCGACATGATGTCCTCACCGACCGGGTGATCCGTCGCGAAGACTAGATGGTATCGAGGCTGCCGTTTCTTCCCAGCACCAACATAGGCTAGCACCTGGCGCGATTCGACAGACTTGTAACCGAGACCTTTCACATCCTTCGAATACTTGTCAAGATATAGTCTCTTCGCCTCGGCCTTATCGATCTCACCTTTGACGCGCGACTGATAGATATCCCACCACGAATCGTCCTTGAACATCGCGTTTACACGGCTCTTGTCCTCATCACGCATTGGTCTATCCACTGTAAGGAGTCGGATAACGGACATTTCGAGTGGAAAGAGAATCATTAGCTCCGGCTTTCTCCGTCTGCCTGGGAGGCTCGCGATCCCCGCGACCGTCTGCCATTTCAACTCTACGCCCGTGGGGTCAAGGAAGCAGAAGCAAGGCGCCCAGCCTGGTACCTCCTCTCGCAGGAGCGGGACAAGATGGACGTTGACGTCGCCGCGACGAAGGAGTGCGCGCTCGCCATAGTGAGCGCACCTCCCTTCAAGTGCAGCCAGCTTGTGCGGATCAATCTCAAGAAAGATGCATCTCTCGATCTCCGGCTTAGCTCGCAATGCTATTAGTGGCGAACCGTGAACGAAATACGGCTCTGGAGCTCCCCTGACTGAAGCTCGCCCAGGCCCAGCAAAACCATCAACGTAGTAGCCTCCGCCTGCACGCTGACAAGCCCGTGCAAATGCGGGTAAGTACAGTTGCAGTGTCGCGAGTTTCTCGAGACTCCAGACGCCGATACGTCGCACCGGCGATTCGTCGAAAGGTGCACGCAGTTCCGCCAGTATCTCTTCTGAAGTAGTCCGCCGCGCCAAAGAAGCTCCTAGTTTACCACTGCACCACCATGGGCATCAGCACGTGGACGAAGTTCTCGTCGCCGACGGGGCGGAGGACGCCCTGCCGGGAGGGGCCGCTCATCTCCAGCGAGACGCGGCCGCCTTCCAACACCTGCAGGTAGTCCTGCAGGTACTTGCTGTTGAAGGCGATCTTGTCCGCTTCGCCATCGATCGCGGCATCGATCTCACTGAGATTGTCGCCGATCTCCTCGGCGCGAGCGGAGATCGTCATCTTGCCGGGAGCCACGTCCTCGCCCGGCGTGAACGTCAGGCGCACGATGCCGCTGCCGTCGCGAGCGAAGATCGCCGCCGTGCGCGTCTCACGCAGGAACTCCGCGACGTCGATGACGGCCTTGCTGGTGTGCTCTTCCGGGATGATCTGGCTGTAGTCTGGGAAGGTCCCCTGGATCAGCTGCGTCACCAGCTCGACGTTCTTCAGCCGGAACAACACCTGCGTCTTCGTGGAGTTTACCGAGAGCTGCACGGGGTCCGCCTCATCCGACAGCAGCCTGCTCAGTTCGACGAGGGCACGCGCCGGGATGATCAGCTGGACCGCTTCGGAGACGGCTTCTGATAGGGTGAGGTGACGGACCGACAGGCGAAAGCCGTCCGTGGCCGCGAGCGTGAGCTGATCGCCTTCGATCACGCAGTTCACGCCCACCAACACGGGGCGCGAATCGTCGGTCGCGGCGGAGATCGCGACTTGCGAAATCGCCTTGTGCAGGTCCTCTGGATCGAGCTGCAGCGACACCCCATCTTCGACACTCGGGATCGGAGGGAAGTCCTCGGCGTCCACACCGCTCATCGTCGCCTGGCTGCGGCCGCACGTCAGCTTGAGCTGGCGCGAACGCGGCGCTACCGTCATCTCGATCTTCTCGTTAGGCAGCGAGTTGACGAAATCGGTCAGCAGGCGGGCGGGGATGGTAATGGCGCCCTCTTCTTCAACCTGAGCGCCAACCCAAGAACTGAGGGCGATCTCCAAGTTCGTCGCTGCCAGCTTCAGACGGCCATCCTCGGTGGTAAGGAGGACGTTTGCCGTAATCGGTAGCGTACTGCGGGCGGCAACGGCCCTGCCCACGATGCCGAGTCCTTTAGCCAGGTTCTCTTGGAGACAAGAAACATTCATATTAGTCACCTACGTATACGTTTAGCTGAATGGATGCAGAGGCGAGTATAACAGCACCCCCAGCGCAAGGCAACAGCGCCTGTCACGCAGGCTACAGGCGTGTGCGCTAAGCTAGTAGCTCGTCACTCACAAGCGGATTTGGGTGTCACAAGACGCGATCGCTGAACGTCTCCTCTACAGCGGTAGCACCAAGAAGGAGGCATTCATGGACGGCTAGTCATGGCGGAAGACGCGGGCCTTGAGGCCCGGCCGGATCCCGTGACGGCGCTCTCCGGCGTCTACCTCGCCGGCGATTGGGTCGGCTCGGAGGGCTGGCTGGCCGACGCGAGCCTGGCGAGCGCCAAGCGCGCCGCGGACGCCGCGCTGGAAGCGAACGCTACGCGGGCGCGCTTACGACGATGCTCCCGGTCGTCACGGCCTGGGTCGCGAAGAGCGTGTAGGCACGTAAAGCAACCTCTTATCGCTGACCTGCGACGCACCGTGGCGATCCCGCTGGCGTACTGCGCGAGGTACAATAGCGTGTCGTTTGGGGGAGCGTAGATCGGGATCTCATGTCGAGAATTCTGGTTGCACTGCTGGTTCCAGTCGCTGCTGCGGTAGCGCTTCTCACGCTGGTTGCAATTGGCCCGAACCTGGGCGGCGAAGAGGCGTCTGCTGCCGAAGGCGGGCCTGAGATGGCTCTCTCAGTCACGGATCCGGAAGGCGTGTGCAGCGAAGGGGTCTGCGACATCCCTGCCGGCGCGCCGTTTACGCTTGCTGTTGAAATCGTGGAGGGACCGGCGGAGGGATACATCCTGGCCCAGTCGTTTATCGACTTTGGGCCCGTGCTCAGGTACAAGCCCAGCCAGGACGCGGTTGACGAGTTCGTCTGGCCGGATTGCAGGGCTGAGACGCGCGTGCGGGAGCCCCTGACCGAGCGGACATACACCCAC
>JADFRJ010000110.1 GCA_022561355.1 Chloroflexota bacterium
GTCTTAATGAACTCGTAGCCGTCCATGTGGTGGGCTCCCCTTAGGTGGGTGTTGAGGATCGCGAACCTCCGTAGTATACAGGCCGCGGCAGGTGATGAGCCTTCCTTGATCTCGCGAACCTCGCCTTCCAGAATTGCGGGCGGGGCCACGCGAGCGGCGAGAATTCGAGTGCGATTGCGAGCGTTTCGTGACGCGGCACCGCCAGCCGTTGGTGATTATGGAAGCCGCGCCGGCGTGGAAGAGAAGTGCACTAGTAGAGAGGCCCTCACTATGGAGCTTGAGGTCGGACAGCGAGCGAGCAGGGAGCTGGCGGTCGATGAAGAGATGGTACGCAAGTACGCGGAGATCACCGGCGACTACAACCCGCTTCACTTTGACGCCGAGTTCGCCGCTCACACGCGATTCGGGCGCTTGATGGCGCAGGGTGGCATCGCAACCGGAATGCTGCACGCCCTGGTGGCGATGGAGATGCCCGGGCCGGGCTCCGTTTTTATGCGGCAGAGCTGGACCTTTCCGGCGCCGGTCTACATTGGGGATACGCTTCGCGCGGAGGCGACCGTGAAGTCAGTGCGGGCGAAGCGTAACATGGCTGAATTGGAGTTCGAGGTCAAGAACCAAGACGGCACTGTTGTGCTGAACGGCGAGGCGCTGGTCTTTCAGGATGATGGCTCCAGCTGACCGCGGGCGCGCTTACGCGCTGCCGACCGGCTCCTTGAGCGTCGCGATCTCCCTGAATTCGATTGCGCCTGGGCTGTCGCTGACAGGTGAGGGTACCGGCAACTGTTGCGTGCGCAGCTCTAACGACAGTTGGGTTTGTGCGCGGCGGTCGGTTAAAGTGTGCCGTATGCATAACGTTCGACAGGAGGCTACAGCGTGACGACATCCCAGGCGACGAAGCCCCTTACGGCCGACGACGAGACTATCCGCAAGGCGCTGGAAGACGCGTTCCTTCCGGCACTGCTCCCCGCGCTTGCCCAAGCGACGGGCGACTTCGCCCTGCTACGGGACGACTTGCGTCCGCCTGCGGTGGCGCCAGGAATGCTCCAAGGTGGCATGTCCGCTGAACAGCAATCGGCGGCCCGGGACATCGCGTTCGATGCGCTGAAGACGCTCCGCGACGGCGGCGCCAGCGCGGCGGAGCGGCCGATCGAAGACGACGTACGCCGTATTTTCGAGTGGATGACGGCCTCACCGGCGTCCGACGACTACATGCCGCTGTTGGTTGAAGAGTTGGCTCCCACGGGGCAAGATCCGCGCGCGCCCACATGGCACGCTGGCGATGACACCGAATTTAGCGTGGCCATCATCGGCGCGGGAATGTCGGGGATTGTCGCTGGCGTTCGCTTGAAACAGGCGGGCGTGCCGTTCGTGATCATCGAGAAGAACGCGGATGTTGGCGGCACATGGCTGGAGAACACGTACCCTGGGGCGCGCGTGGATGTCCAGAGTGCGTTTTACAGCTACTCGTTCGCGCAGAAGATCGACTGGCCCAACCCGTTCTCCACGCAGGAAGTGCTGTTGGACTACTTCCGCGAATGCGCCGACGAGGAGGGTATCCGCGAACAGATGCGTTTCAATACTGAAGTGGTGTCCGCCACGTTCGACGAAGACGCATGCACATGGTCGCTTCGATTGCGACCTGCCGATGGAGCTGAGGAAGCGATCGAGGTGCAAGCGGTGATCAGCGCCGTAGGCCAGCTCAACCGGCCGAAGCTGCCGGACATCGCTGGTAGGGAGACGTTTAACGGCCCGGCGTTCCACTCCGCGCAGTGGGACCACAGCGTCGACCTGGCCGGGAAGCGCGTCGCCGTCATCGGCACGGGTGCGAGCGCCGCCCAGTTCGTCCCGGAGATCGCGGAGCAGGTAGCTGAATTGAGCGTTTTCCAGCGCACGCCTGCCTGGTTCCTGCCTGTACCGAACTATCGTGATGAGACGCCTGCCGGGCTCCAGTGGCTGTTTCGCCACGTGCCCCATTACATGCACTGGTACCGGTTCTGGCTCTTCTGGACCTCGACGGATGGCCTGCTGCCAGCCGCAATCGTCGATGAAAACTGGCAGTCTGAAGGCGCGTCCGTGAGCGCGGCCAACGATCAGCTGCGCCAACTGTTCACGACGTTCTTGCAGGCGCAGTACGAAGACCGGCCTGACCTGTTTGAGAAGATTCTTCCGACGTATCCGGTCGCAGCCAAACGGTTCCTGCTCGACAATGGGAGCTGGCCTGAGGCGCTGAAGCGCGACAACGTTGAGCTGATCACAGAAGGGATCAAGGAGATCACTGCTGATGGGGTCGTGACCGAGGACGGGCGACTTATCGAAGCGGACGTGATCATCTTTGGTACGGGCTTCCATGCGTCGCAATTTCTTATGCCGATGAAAATCGTGGGCAGAAACGGCATCGCATTGACGGAGCAGTGGGACGGCGACGCTCGCGCGTACTTAGGCATCACGGTGCCGAACTTCCCGAACTTCTTCATGCTCTACGGCCCGAACACGAACATCGTCGTCAACGGCAGCATCATCTACTTCTCGGAGTGCGAGGTGCAGTACGTGCTGGGATGTTTGCGCATGCTTCTCAAAGACGGACATAGGGCGATGGACTGCAGGCAGGACGTGCATGATGCGTACAACGAACGCATTGATGAGGCGAACCTCAAGCGGGCCTGGGGAGCCTCAGACGTCAATAGCTGGTACAAGAACGATCGTGGCCGGGTAGCCCAGAACTGGCCGTTTAACCTACTGGATTACTGGCAGCAGACGCGCAAGCCGGACCCTGCCGACTACGTGTTCCTCTAGGGATCTCAGGCGGGCCAAGCTGCAGCATGTGGCGGACGGCGTGGGGAGTTTCGGAACTCGGTATAGGGCACGGAGCAGAGCGCGACCGACAGACTGGCTCGCCTATGTCCCTCGTTTCAGATGAGTTGGCCCCACGTCACCGTCCGTTCGACGGATATCTTGATCACGGGGCGCCCTTCCAACGGTAGCTTGTCGTACTGCTGATACTTTTCTTCGAGTAGCCGAATCGCCCGTCGATATTCAGCGCCACGCTGGATGATCTCGGCCCTGCCCCGGAGTTGGACGTAGCCCAACCGTTGCCAGTCTTCGTCGTAGTGATCGAACAGGACCTGCACCTGGGGGTTGGAGCGGATGTTGCGCACACGTCGTAGCCGCTCAGGCGGCGCCGCCTTCGGTTTCAGATCGATGGGGGTGTACAGCACCCCATCGGCGTAGACGAACACGATCGGGACAATATGCGGCCGGCCTCGGCCATCGACCGTCGCCAGGCGAGCGACTCGCTGCTCCTCCAAGAACCGTTCAGTCAGCATCGCTGCTCCGGTAGCATAGCGCCGTTCCTAGAGGAAGCGCCCCACGCCGCCACAGGTGACGAAGCTCTAGACCGACGAGATCAGGCTCTTCAGGAGGTCTCGGGTCTCCTGCATCGACTGTTCCGCGTCATCGCTGCCGGGGAAGATGGCCGCAAGCAGGTCTGTGGCGCCGGCGTCCGCGAAGGCGCGAAACTGTTGCTCGATCTCAGAGGCGGTGCCGAAGATGCCGACGTTTGCCGGGCCGTCAACGCCTTCGATGTCGAGCACGCGCCTATAGTTCACGAGCTGCCCGTACATGTTGAAGACCTGGGCCGCGCGCTCACGTGTCTTCTCCAAATCGTTCGTTACGGCAACAGGCAGGGCGACGCACACGCGTGGCGCGGGCCGGCCCGCCTCTTGGGCAGCCTTGTTGATACGCGGCGCCACATACGTCTCGATCGCTTTGCGGCCGGCCATCCACGTGACCGTGCCGTCCGCAAGCTCTCCCGCGATGCGAAGCATCATCGGGGCCAGCGCTGAGATGATGATCGGGACCGGCTTGGCGCCGGGGACCTGCACGCCGGCGTTTACCTTGTAGACGTCGCCACTAAAGGAGACGTGGCCCTCGTCCATCAGCGGCCGCAAGACGGAAAGGTACTCGCGCACGTGTCGGGCTGGCTTCTCGTACGAAAGGCCCCACATCTGCTCTACGACAGGCTGGTGAGACGGCCCGATGCCCAGCACGAATCGGCCTCCCGCCGCGGCCCCAACGGTCAGGGCCTGTTGCGCGAGTGAGAACGGATGGTGCAGGTAGGTCGGGATCACGCCTGTGCCTAGTTCGATTCGCTCGGTCTGCGCGCCGACCAACGCGATGGCGGTAAGCGTGTCGCCGCCGAAGATCTGGCCGAACCAGACGCCGTGGAAGCCGTCACGCTCGGCGGCCTGGACGTCCTTGGTCAGTTGATCGATGTTTCCAGCGTCGCGAAATAAACTAATACGCATAGGTCCCCTGTCTCTAGGTCTACGTTGTTGCCAGACAGCGCATGATAGTATCCAACGCAGCCGAGAGCTTCGCGGCGCGTAGCTGCGGCGAAGGGTGCTCGTGGTTAACGGGTCTCAAGGTCCAGCGCGAGGCTGTTGATGCACCAGCGTTGGCCGCCGGCGTCCCGTGGCCCGTCATCAAAGACGTGCCCCAGGTGGGAGTCACAGCGGGCGCAGCGCACCTCCGTGCGCTTCATGCCGTGCGAACTGTCTACGAGCAGCTCCACCGCGTCCGGCGAGACCGCCTCCGTAAAGCTGGGCCAGCCGCAGCCTGAGTGGTATTTGGTCCCGCTATCGAAGACGACGTTCCCGCAGCCACCGCAGCGGTAGACGCCATCATCCTCGGTGTCGACGTATTCGCCCGTGAACGCGCCTTCGGTTCCAGCTTGGCGCAGCACTGCGTACTGTTCCGGCGACAGGCGCTTGCGCCACTCCTCGTCGCTGGTGGGCATGGGCGTATGAGTGTCACCGGCTTCCGACGTCGCAGAGGTTGGGCACGTTACTCCCGTTCCACCGATGCCGCAGTAGCCGCTCGGGACCTTGTGCAGGTACTGCTGGTGGTACTCCTCCGCGTAGTAGAAGGGGCCACCCGGCGCGATCTCGGTCGTGATCGGACCGAAGCCGCCCTTCTGGAGCGCCTCGTTGTACATCGCGCACGCCGATTCGGCGGCTTGCTGCTGTTCTTCGTCCGCGTAGTAGATGGCGGATCGATATGCTGTACCGCGGTCGTTACCCTGTCTCATGCCTTGGGTCGGATCGTGCGCCTCGAAGAAGACCTTCACGAGCGAGGCGTACGAGATCTGGCCGGGGTCAAACGCCACGAGCACCGCCTCCGCGTGTCCCGTCCGGCCTGAACACGTCTCCTCGTAGGTCGGGTTGGGCGTGTGGCCGCCCGCGTACCCGGCCGCCGTCGTGTACACACCGGGCGTCTGCCAGAAGATGCGCTCGGCGCCCCAGAAGCAACCGAGGGCGAAGACGGCTGTCTCTACGCCTTCAGGAAACGGCGGCTGAAGCGGTGTGCCGAGGACGGCGTGCTTGGCGGGGACGGCGAAGGCGGGGCGCTCCCGTCCGGGCAGCGCCTTCTCAGGTGCCACGATCTCGTCCTGGCGTCTGCTGAAGATCATACTCGTACCTCCAAAAGTAAGCATAGCGCTTTTCGCGCGAGGGGTTCGAGCAGCCAGGCTGATCCAGGATTTCCTAATCGCGCTCGTCCGCCATCGCGATGGCAAGCTGTGTGGGCTTCTGGTGTTACGCGCGTTGGGGGGCTTCGCGTAGCGATGCGCTTACGTTGTGCAAAAACTGAAGGATCTCGATATTCGAGCGGACGGCGCCACTCTCCGCGTATGAGACAGACCGCTCCTCGCAGAACGCTCTAACGATCGGTTGAGCTTCCTTCAGCCTGTTCCGCGACATGCTCGGGAACAGATGATGCTCGATCTGGTAGTTGAGGCCGCCGTACCAGAAGTCAGCAACCGGATTGCCGTTTACGTTGCGGCTTGTCAGGACCTGCCTGCGGAAAAAGTCGATGTTGTCCTCGCGGGTGAACGTCGGCATGCCTTTATGGTTCGGCGCAAAGACGGAACCCATGTAGAGACCCTGCAACGATTGGTGGACGACGATGAAGAGCACCGCATGCCACCACGTCAACGCGGAGAACAGTAAGCCGAAGTACACGGCGAAGTGAAGGACCATCAGGGACGCTTCCCATGCCTTGCCACGCACCTCCCGTGCGACCAAGAATTGTATGCTCACCAGACGCGTCCCCACGTTTTCCAGGAGCAGGACGGGGAAAAAGTAAAAGCTCTGATAGCCGATCATACGGCGTAAGAACCCTTCCTTGGCGTTCGCCTGATCTTTGGAGAAGGCGAAGATCGGTAGCAGCGTGTGGGGGTCACGTTCTAGGTCATTGGGGTCTACGTGGTGCTCGTTGTGCGTATCGACCCACCAGCTGCGGCTAATGCCGAGCAGAAAGTTAATGCCCAGTCCAAACGTGTCGTTACCCTGCGCGGTGCGGAAGATTTGGCGGTGGCCCGCATCATGCCCTAGATAGCCTAATTGTGTGAGCGCAAAGGCCAAGAACACAGCGTTGAAGAGCTGCAACCAAAGGATGTCTACGATGAACAGGATGGCGATACTCGCGCCGAGCAGCGCAAGGCGAACGGCCACATTGAAAAAGTAGTAGCCCGGTTGTTTTTCGAGCAGCCCAGCGGCCACGATGCGGCGTTTTAGCTCCGCATAATCTTGCTGCTTCAGTACGGCTGGGTTGGTCGCCGGGTCGACGAATGGCTCTACTTGCCTGGATGCCCCACGGGAGCCGTAAGGACCCGCGCGCTTTGGCGCGATTGTTGTGGGGTTGGCTGCGGCGTCTTTTGTAACCATCTAGCACCTATCTATTGGAACCTGTCCATACAGTGATGCACTTATGGCATGTTACCAAGCGGCCTGATAGGTGCAACCTCACTGCTCGGATACGTAGGCCTTACGTGGCCGAGCCGGTTCGCGCTCACGTGCGCAAGCGAGGCGTAGCCCGGAGTCGGTTGCGCTGGGGTGATGCCTGCGCGTTACGGCTTGCGTGCTGCGGCTGTCGCGGCCGCTGCGTCGATCGCCAGCCGTTCCGGCGGCGTCCTCGCTTGGCGCCGTTCTTGGTGCCGTTCGACTGAGCTGGGGTAGCGATCGGCTCACCATCCAGCGTCATCCGAGGCAATTTGCGGCCAAGCCCACGCTCAAGCTTGTTCCACTTCACCAGGTCCACCGGGCTGAGTAGGGTGATTGCGACGCCTGCGCGGCCCATGCGGCCCGTGCGGCCAACGCGGTGAGTGAACAGATCGTGCGTCTCTGGCAGGTCATAGTTAATCACGCGTTCGATGTGAAGCACGTCCAGTCCGCGTGCAGCAACGTTGGTTGCGAGCAAGACGGGCACCTTCCCGGAGCGAAAATCGCGCAGTACGCGGTCGCGTTGCGGTTGGCTTAGATTGCCGTGTAGCACGCCTAGGCGGTAGCCGGAACGCTCCAGCCGCTGGCCCATGCGGCGTACTCCGTGCTTCGTGCGGCCGAAGATAAGCGTTCCGCCTTCGGTCGGTTCGTCGAGGAGGCGCTGGAGCACGTCGAATTTGTCATCGCTCTGCACCTCATAGACCACGTGATCGATGTCCGGCAGGCTCTCCTTATCCTCGCCCATCTC